>NZ_JBHYIK010000112.1:0-21130 GCF_042739735.1 Amycolatopsis sp. NPDC059027
CACGGCACGATCCTTCAACTCCCGCGGAAACCTGCTGCTCGCCACGCCGCTCATCCTTCCCAGAACGATCGGCCTCCAACAAACCCGGGGCGGTCTACGTCGTTGGGGTCGCTGAACGTTCCTTACGCGTCGTTCAGGACATCGCCGAGCATCCTTGACGCGCCGGACAGGAGCAGGGGACCTTTACTAACGTTGGTGAGCACGCTAACTGTTGGCAAGCTGAAGGACGTTAGCAAAGGTCCCTTGCTCACTCCGGCCGTCGCTTCCCATGCCGTGAAGGACTCCTTACCGGCACTGAGCGCCGTGAAGGAGTCCTTCACGGCAGATCACGCGAGCGGCCCACGGCACTTGTCCACAGGCGCGTCGCGATGTGGACAACTCGGGGCCGCGCCCGTCGATCACGAGGGTTTGTCGTACCCCGGCGATATGCTGTTGCAGGGCTGGCCCCCAGGGCGGGTGGGGGGTGCTCTAGGGGAGATACCGGGTCAGGGGAGCCAGGTAATGGTGGGGGAGGCGAAGCCGCGGGCGGTGGTGATGCGGGTGGCTTCGGCCTCGGCGGCGTCGCGGGCGGCGGGGTGGAGCGGGTCGAAGGCCGTGATCGTGAAAGCGAGGCGTTTTCCCGCCGACTTGGTGCGCCAGGTTCCGGCGATCTCGCCGCCCGCCAGCAGCACACCGGGGTTCCCCAGCATCTTCCAGACTTCCTTCTGCCGCGCCGGATCCGGCACCAGCACCGCCTTGTCGCGGGCCTGGATGAACGGGTCCCACGGCGGCAGGAGCCGCACGAGGTCCGGTTCCGGCGGGTTTTCCAGCGCAGGGAGCAGGTCGGTGGGCAGGAAGGCCCGTTTGCCGTCGACGCGGACCTCCGCGAGGTCGTCAGGCCACATCCGGTCCAGCACGGTTCTGGTCGTGCCGACGTAGCCGGCCGCGTCGCCGGGCGTGGCCGGGCCGTTGATCCGCAGGTAGCGTTCGACGACGCGGGTAGCCGCGGCTACGTCCGGTTTCGTGCGGATCGGGCCACGGCCCTCCAGCGGCGCGAGCGTGGCCGGGCTCTGGTCGGCTTCCAACCGGACACCGGCGTGTGGCGTCGCGATCCGCATCAGCTGTTCGTAGATGTGCGTCGCGTTGCAGCCCCGGCACCAGCGCGAGAAGGCGGGCGGCAGGATCTCGGTGATCGCGGTGCTCACCGCGCCCTTGGTCATCGGCCCCTTGACGACCTTGCGGATCGCGCGTGCCGTGGTGAACAGGACGTCCAGCGCGTCCAGCCCGGTTTCCCGCAATTGCTTACGCTGCCACAACATCCGCGCCAGCGCGTCGGCTTCGCCGAGCGGCACCAGCGACGCGGTGACCTCGGCCAACTCGGCGCGCCGGTGGAAATGCGGCGCACCCCGGTGCGACCACGCCAGCGCGAGCCGCTGATCGTCCACAAGGGACTCGGGGGTCACCACGCCGTCGAGCCGGGCGACCAGCCCGAGCAGCGCGGTGTCCCGCATGCTGTCCTGCAGGCCGAGGTCGAACACCGCCAGCTCGGCGGCGTCGGCCTCGGTCCGGTGCAGGCCATGCGCGGCGATCCGGTGCGCCAGCACCTGAACCCGGTCGACATTCACCGAAAAGCCGCCCTTCTAGTCCACTGTGTACTCGAACGTGTAGGCCACCGTCAGCACACCCGGTGTCCCCTTGATCGTGCCGCTTCCGGCCAGGCCCGCCAACTCGCCGGTCCCCGAGCCCGGCACGACGGTGAAGGTCGAGGACAGGCCGTCGAGGTCGAAGGTGAACTCGTGCCGCAGCACGAACGTCCCTTTGCGACCGTCGACGGAGCCTTCGATCCGGTCGTAACCCGGCGACGTCGTCCCGCCGCCGTCGTAGCCCTCGCCCGGGTAGAACAGCAGGTAGTCGCAGCTCGCCTCGCCCTCGATGACGCCGGAGAACGTCATCGAGGCGTGCGCGTAGGCCACCCGCGGCTCGCCCTCGCTGCCGCTGACGATCCGCTCTTCCCAGTTGTTCATGGTGAATGTGTTCATGCCCGTATCCTGACGCCTATACCTGTCAGCTTGTGTCAGGTTTTTCGGCGATACTGAAATCATGCGTGCGAGCAGACTGCTGTCGGTCCTCCTCCTGCTGCAGAACCGCGGCCGGATGACGGCTGACGAACTGGCCGCCGAGCTGGAGGTTTCCGTCCGGACGGTGTACCGCGACATCGAGGCGCTGTCGGCGTCCGGCGTCCCGGTGTACGCCGATCGCGGCCGCGCGGGCGGATACCAGCTCGTCGACGGCTACCGCACGCGGCTGACCGGGATGACCGAGGAGGAGGCGCAGTCGCTGTCACTGGCCGGGCTTCCGGTCGCCGCCGCGGAACTGGGTCTGGGCACGGTTCTCGCGGCTGCGCAGCTCAAGCTGTACGCCGCGCTCCCGCAGGAGTTGCGCAGCCGCGCCGGACGCGTCGCGGAGCGCTTCTACCTCGACGTTCCCGGCTGGCATCGCGGCATCGAGAGTCTGCCGGTGCTTTCGGCGGTCGCGGACGCGGTGTGGGGCAGCCGACGGATCCGGATCCGGTACGAACGCTGGGGCCAGCGCGTCGTCGAGCGGGTCGTCGAGCCGCTGGGGCTGATCCTCAAGGCGGGCAACTGGTATCTCGCCGGGCGGTGCGAGGGCACGGACCGGACGTACCGGATTTCGCGCGTGCTGGAGCTCGACGACCTGGGCGAGAAGTTCGAGCGGCCGGCGGACTTCGATCTTGCCCGGTACTGGCGGGAGTGGTCCGAGCAGTTCGAGCGGCGGATGTATCCGCGCGTTGCGGTGGTGCGCCTGTCGCCGCGCGCGCAGGCTCTCGTACCGTTCTACGCGGGTTCGGTCGGCGCGCGTGCGCTGCGGGCCGCTGTCGAGGGCGGTGCCGAGCCCGACGAGCACGGCTGGCTGACGATGGAGCTGCCGGTCGAACCGGGTGAGCCCGCGATCGGGGAGCTGCTGCGGTTCGGCCCGCACCTCGAGGTGCTGGCACCCGCGGACCTGCGTGCGCAGGTGGCCGAGGCGATCGAGGAGATGAGCGCGAGCTATGGGTGAACTCACCGGCGTCACCATCGGTGTCACCGCCGAACGCCGTGCCGACGACCTCATCGCGGCGCTGGCCCGGTACGGCGCCGAGGTCCGGCACGCGCCGACGATCACCATCGTCCCGCTGGACGCCGACCCCGAACTGCGGGCGGACACCGAGGCGGTGCTGTCCCGGCCGGTCGGCTTCACCGCGGTGACGACCGGCGCCGGATTCCGCGGCTGGCTCGCCGCGGCCGACGGCTGGGGACTGCGGCAACCCCTGCTCGACGCGCTCGGCGCGGCACGGATCTACGCGCGCGGGCCGAAAGCCGTTGGCGCACTGCGGGGCGTGGGCTTGCGTGAGACGTTCTCGGCGGCGAGTGAAAGCAACGCCGAACTCTTCGGCGCGTTGGCCGAGGCCGGAGTGGCGGACGAACGGGTCGTCGTCCAGCTGCACGGAACCCCATTGCCCGAGTTCACCGACACGCTGGCCTCGTCGGGCGCGGACGTCGTCGCGGTGCAGCCGTATCGGTGGCACTCGGCCCCGCCGGAACCGGTTCGGGAGCTGATCGACGCGGTGCTGGCCGGGGTGGTGCGGGCGCTGGCGTTCACCAGCGCGCCCGCGGCCGGGAACCTGCTGACGCTCGCGCGCGAATACGGGCGCTACGACGACCTCGTGGCCGCCTTGCGGAGCGGCTCGCCGATGTGCGCGTGCGTCGGGCCTGTCACCGCCGCGCCGCTGGAGGCGGTGGGGGTGGTGACCCGGCAGCCGGAGCGCCAGCGGCTCGGCGCCCTGGTGAAACTGCTGGTCGCGGAGCTTTCTGGCGCCGGGCGATAGCAAAGGTCCCTTGCTCCCGGCTCGCCGGTCGAGTGCTGAAGGACGCCTTCGGCACGCTCGTGACCTGGGGTTTCGACTGCGAAGAGGAGCAAGGGACCTTTGCTAACGTCCGTGAGCTAGCCAACGGTTAGTGCACTAAGCAGCGATAGCAAAGGTCCCTCGCTCCCGCTGGGCGGCTCTGATGGTCCGTGATGGCCTCCTTCACGGCGCTCAGTGCCGGTAAGGAGGCCATCACGGCGTCTAGCCCCAGCCCCCGTGCGTCTCCCGATGCCGGTAAGGACTCCTTACCGGCATCAGACGCCCGCAAGGTGGCCTTGACGGCACGGCGAAGGATGTCAGTCGTCGTCGGTGGGGAACTCGCCCGCGTCGATCTTGCGGACGCTTTCGCGGCTCGCGGCTTCTTCGCTGACGCCGTGGCGCCAGTAGCCGGTGAAGCAGATCGCGCGCTTGTCGACACCGCGTTCTCGCACGAGGTGGCGGCGGACGAGTTTCACCACGCCCGCTTCACCCGACACCCAGGCATACGGCGCGCCGCCGGGCAGGTCCGCGGTGCGGACGGCGTCCAGCAGCGCGTCGCCGTGCGGGCGGGAGCCGCGCAGGATCCAGTGCAACTCGACGACGCCCCTGGTGTCGAAGGTTTGCCGCTCCGAAGCGTCGCCGATCTCGACGTACACCGAGGCGCGCGTGGACGGCGAAAGGTCTTCCAGGATCGCGCCGATCGCGGGCAACGCCGTCTCGTCGCCGACGAGCAGCTGCCAGTCGGTGTCGTCCGGGACCTTGTACAGGCCGTGCGGACCGACGAAAGCGACGCGGTCACCGGGGGTCGCGCGGCCTGCCCACGCCGAGGCCGGGCCGTCGTCGCCGTGCAGCACGAAGTCCACGTCGATCTCGCACTGCTCGGGCCGGTGCGCGCGCACGGTGTAGGTCCGCATCGGCGGGCGTGTGTCGTCGGGCATCGCCAGGTACGTGCGGTACCACGACAACACCTCGTCGCCCGCCACCGGCGGTGGGAGTTGGGGCTCCTCCTGGCCTTCGAGCGGGAAGAACACCTTCACGTACTGATCCGGCGGACCGGCGGGCACCTCGCCGAACGACGACGCCGAGAACGTCACCCGGGTCATGTGCGGCGTGATCCGCTGGACCACCGTCGCCCGCGCGTGGTGATAGGTCACGGACGGACGGTCAACCTGCGTGCTCATTAGGGCAGGCTAACCTAAAAATCTCGTCAGAAAAGCCCCTCCGGTTCGTGATCTTCGGCGCCTTCCGGGCGCCACCGGTATTTTCGCAGGTCAACGCGCTGGTCGTCGGCGAGAACGCCTTCCGCGCGCAACCGCTCCAGCTGTTCGTGCAGCAGATGCGGCGCCGGTGTCCCGTTCGCGCGCAGCACGCGGTGCCACGGCAGGTCGTGCCCGTCCTCGGCGAGGATCCGGCCGATCAGCCGGGGCGAGGGCGCGCCGGACAGCGCCGCGATGTCGCCGTAGGTGGCGACCGTCCCCGACGGCACGTCGGCGATTACCGACCGCACCCGTTCGTGCAGTTCGTCGTCCATACCCCGCACTTTGCCGCATGGGTACGACAGTTCGGCGAGCCGGTGCGGGGCGCCGTCGCCGTGGCGTGATTCGATGCGAGACGTGAACGCGCGGAGAACGGGTCAGGCGAGCGCGCGGCTGGTGCGCACGCCGGTCCCCGGCACGCCCACGTTCACCTGGGATTCCGGCGCCCGGCGGGTGCTGTCCGCGCCGCAGGGCTTCCTCCGCGTGCTCGGCGGTCCCGGCACCGGGAAGACCGCGCTGCTCGCCTCCGCCGCCGCCCGCCGCATCGCCGACGGCGCCGACCCGGAGAGCGTCCTTCTGCTCACCACGTCCCGCAAGGCCGCCGAGGCGCTGCGGGCCGACATCACGCGACGCCTGACGTCGGACCCCGAGCAGTCCTCACCGCTGCCCCGCACCGTTCGTGAACCCCTGGTGCGAACGGTCCATTCGTACGCCTACGCGCTGCTGCGCCTGGAGGCCGCCGCCGAGGAACTGCCCGCGCCTCGCCTGCTCGCCGGCGCCGAGCAGGACGTCGTCGTACGCGAACTGCTCGCCGGTGACCTTGAGGCGGGCGCGCAGGACTGGCCCGAGCAGCTGCGGCCCGCGCTGCTCGTCCCCGGTTTCGCCGAGGAGCTGCGTGACCTGCTCTCACGGGCCGCCGAACGCGGGCTCGGGCCGGAGGACCTCGTCGAGCTGGGTCGCCGCCGCGATCGCGAGGAGTGGGTCGCCGCGGGCAAGTTCTGGTCGCAGTACGAGGAAGTCACGATGCTCTCCGGCGCAGGAGGCAACGCGCTCGGCCGGGCGAGCGCGCCCGCGCTGGACGCCGCCGAGCTGGTCACGTCCGCGCTGCTGGCGCTGGAGGACGACGAAGAACTGCGCGCGCGAGAGCAATCCCGCGTGCGGCACCTGTTCGTCGACGACGCCCATCACCTCGATCCGTTGCAGACCCAGCTGATCCGCGCGATCGGCCACGCGGCCGACGAATTCGTCGTCGCGGGTGATCCCGACCAGTCCGTGTTCTCCTTCCGTGGTGCCGATCCTCGGCTGTTCGCCGACGCCGATCCCGACGGCGATCGCACGGTCACGCTCACCACATCACACCGGCTCGCGCCCGCGATCCGCACCGCGGTCACGAAACTCGCCGCCACCCTGCCCGGCGCTTCGCCGCATCGCAAGATCGTCTCCCCGCCCGACGCGCGCGGCGGGAAGGTCCGCGTCCGGCTGATGCCGACACCGGCCGCGGAGGCGAGCTGGATCGCGGACCAGCTACGCCGCGCGCACCTCATCGATGGCGTCCCGTGGTCGGAGATCGCGGTGCTCGTCCGCTCGCCCGCCCGGACTTTCCTTGTGCTGCAACGCGCCTTGCGGGCCGCGGGAGTGCCGATCGGGTCGGCGACCGAGGAACTGCCGCTGGCCAAACAGTCCGCGGTCCGGCCGCTGCTGGCCGTGCTCAGGCTCGGCGCGGAACCCGAGCTGCTCGACGTCGACCTCGCCGAGATGCTGCTGTCCTCCCCGCTCGGTGGTGCCGACCCGCTCGCGTTGCGACGCCTTCGACGCGGTCTGCGGCGGCTGGAACTCGCGGGCGGCGGTCAGCGTTCCAGTGACGAACTGCTCGTGGAAGCCTTGCAGGGCGGGGACATTCTCGCCGGGCTGGCCGACGCCGAAGCAGGGCCGGTGCGGCGCGTCGGCAAGCTGCTGCACGTCACGCGCGAGGCTGTGCGGCGAGGTGAAGGCGTCGAGAACGTCTTGTGGGAGCTGTGGCAGGCCAGTGGTCAGGAGGACCGGCTGCTGCGGTTGGTCGAGCGCGGCGGTTCGCTCGGTTCGCAGGCCGATCGGGATCTCGACGCGGTGGTCGCGTTGTTCGACGCCGCCGGTCGTTATGTCGACAGGCTGCCCCGCGCGAGCGTCGCCGCCTTCGCGGACTACCTCGCCGCGCAGAACATCGGCGGCGACACCCTCGCCCCCGCCGCGATCCCGGCCGAGGGCGTCTCGCTGATGACGGCCCACGCCGCCGCGGGTCGCGAATGGACGGTCGTCGCCGTCGCCGGGGTGCAGGAAGGTGCGTGGCCGGATCTGCGGTTGCGTGGTTCGGTGCTGGGCGTGGAAAAACTCGTCGATCTCCTGTCCGGAGTGGACGATGACAAGGTGTCCGCGACGGCGCCGATCCTCGCCGAGGAACGACGGCTGTTCTACCTCGCGGCCGGGCGCGCACGGCAGACACTGCTGGTCACCGCCGTCGCGGGCGAGGACGAGCAGCCGTCGCGTTTCCTCGACGATCTGGAGGAGAACGGCGCCGAGGACGGGGCGCTGGACTCGCGCATGAAGCCGCCGGGACGTTCGCTCGTGCTCGCCGAACTCGTCGGTGAGCTGCGGGAAGTGGTCTGCGACGACAAGAGTGATCCCGAACGTCGGCAGCGTGCGGCCACTCAGCTGGCCCGGCTGGCGAAGGCGGGGGTGCCCGGCGCGCATCCGGACACCTGGTACGGGCTGCTCGAACCGTCCACAGAGGACCCCGTGCACAAACCCGGTGACCTGATCAGGGTTTCTCCGTCCACAGTGGAGATTCTGGTCAAGTGCCCGCTGCGCTGGCTCATCGAACGCCACGGCGGCAGCGATCCGGCGCAGCTCGCCGCGGTCACCGGGACGCTGGTGCACGGCCTCGCGCAGGCGGTCGCCGGTGGCAGCACGGAGGAACAGCTGCAGGCGGCACTCGACGACGCCTGGGCGCGGGTCGACGCGGGCGCGCCGTGGTTCTCCCGCCGGGAGCGCAACCGCGTCGAGCAGATGCTGCGGAACTTCGTGTCCTGGCTGGAACAAAGCCGCCGCGAGCTGATCGAGGCCGGCGTCGAACAGGACATCGAGGTCGAGCTGCCGATGGGTGACGACGAAGTCCGCGTCATGCTCAGGGGCCGCGTCGACCGGGTCGAGCTGGACAAGGACGGCCGCCCGGTCATCGTGGACATCAAGACCGGCAAGGTCCCGGTGTCCGGCGCGGACGCCGAGGCGCATCCCCAGCTGGCCGCGTACCAGCTGGCCGTGCTGCTCGGCGCGATCGGGGGCAAGGACACCCCGGGCGGCGCGCGGCTGGTGTATGTCGCGAAGTCGAACAACAAAACCGGTGCCACGCAACGGGACCAGGCGCCGCTCGACGAAGAGGGCGGCAAGCAGTGGCTGGAACTGGTGCGTGACGCGGCGGCCGCCGCGGTCGGGCCGGACTACCAGGCGAACGAGAACCCCGACTGCGACCGGTGCCCGGCCCGCGGCTGCTGCCCGCTGCGCCCGGAGGGCAGGCAGGTGACCGGCCCGTGAGCCCGTTGCTCATCGCGAACCCGGTCGAACCGGCCGACATCGCCGACGCGCTCGGCCTGCACCGCCCGACCCCGGAACAAGCCACCGTGATCGCCGCGCCGGTCGAGCCTTCCCTCGTCGTCGCCGGGGCAGGGGCGGGGAAGACTGAAACCATGGCCGCGCGCGTCGTCTGGCTGGTGGCCAACGGAATCGTGACCCCGGAACGGGTTCTGGGCCTGACGTTCACCCGCAAAGCCGCGCGGCAGCTCGGCGAGCGCGTCCGCGCGCGGCTGCGGCGGCTGGCCGGGTCCGGTCTGCTGGACCGGCTCGACCCGAGCGGCAGCCTGCGCGCCACCGTGCTCGCCGGGGAACCGACCGTCCTGACCTACCACGCCTACGCGGGCCGTCTGCTGTCCGAGCACGGGCTGCGACTGCCGGTGCAGCCCGGCGTACGGCTGTTGTCGGAGACGTCCTCGTGGCAGATCGCGCACCGCGTGGTGTCCACTTGGGACAATGACCTCGACACCGACCGCGTGCCGTCGACGGTGACCGCGCAACTGCTGGCGCTGGCGGGCGAACTCGGTGAGCACATGGTGTCCACCGAGCGGCTCGCGCAGTACACGTCGTGGTTGTGCGACGTCATCGAAAACGCCCCGCGAGCGAAGGGACAGCGGGCCGCACTGCCGGTCAAGCTCACCGAAATCATGGCGGCACAACGGTTCCGGCTCGCGCTGCTGCCGCTGGTCGAGGAGTACCACCGGCGCAAACGGGCCGAGGGTGCGCTCGACTTCGCCGATCAGATGTCCCTGGCGGCGCAGCTCGCCAGCGGCTATCCGGCTGTGGTCGCGGGCGAGCGGGAACGCTACGGCGCCGTGCTGCTCGACGAATACCAGGACACCGGGCACGCCCAGCGCGTGCTGCTGCGGGCGCTGTTCGGCGGCGTCGAGCACCCGCCGATGCCGGTGACCGCGGTCGGCGACCCGGCGCAGGCGATCTACGGCTGGCGCGGCGCGAGCGCGGCGAACCTGCCGCGCTTCACCACGGACTTCCCCCGGCACGACGGCGAACGGCTCGTGCCCGCGCACGATTTCGGGCTGTTGACCAGTTTCCGCAATCCGGCCGAGATCCTCGACCTCGCCAACGCGATTTCCGAACCGTTGCGCGCCCGCGGTCTCGGCGTCGAGCGGCTGCGCGCGCGGGACGGCGCGGGGCCCGCGGACATCGCCTGCGCGCTGCTGCCGGACATCCGCGCCGAACGGGAGTGGGTGGCCGACGCGCTGGCGCGACGCTGGTTCGCGGAGAAGGAGGAGACCGGGAAACCGCCGACCGCGGCCGTGCTGGTGCGGCGGCGGGCCGACATGGCACCGATCGCGGCCGAGCTGCGGGCTCGCGGGTTGCCGGTGGAGGTCGTCGGACTCGGCGGCCTGCTCGACGAGCCCGAGGTCGCCGACCTGGTCAGCACGTTGCGGGTGCTGGCCGATCCGCTGGCAGGGAGCGCGGCGGCGCGGCTGCTGACCGGCGCGCGTTGGCGGCTGGCGGCCGCGGACCTCGCGGCGTTGTGGCGGCGGGCCGGGGAGCTTTCCTCGCCGGTGCCCACCGCGGGAAAGGACAATCCCGAACTGGTCACCGAGCGCGCGGAGCAGGCGGGGCTGATCGACGCGATCGACGATCCCGGTGCGGAGGAACGGTATTCGCCCGACGGCTACCGGCGGATCCTGCGGGTCGGCCGGGAGCTGACGGCGTTGCGGCGCAGGCTCGACCAGTCGCTGCCCGAACTGGTCGCCGACGTCGAGCGGACGATGCTGCTCGACGTCGAATCCTTGGCACGTCCCGGATCCGCCGGGCGAGCGCATCTGGACGCGTTCGCCGAGGTCGTCACCGACTACGCCGAAACCGCGCCGACGGCAACCCTGCTGTCCTTTGTGGACTACCTGAACACGGCCGCGCACGCCGAGGACGGGCTGACACCCGGCGAGGTCGAGGTCGTCCCGGATCGGGTCCAGGTGCTCACCGTGCATTCGTCCAAGGGGCTGGAATGGCGTGTCGTCGCGGTCCCGCATCTGGTGCAGGAGGTGTTCCCCGGCAAGCGGCGGTCGTCGTCATGGCTGCGGACGTCGACGGCGCTGCCCGCCGCGTTGCGGGGCGACTCGGCGGACCTGCCGGACCTGCGGGTCGCCGAGGGCTATGACCGCAAGGAAGTTCAGGAAGGCCTCGAACTACATGAGGAAGGCTTCGCGGCGAAGGAGGCGGACGAGGAGCGGCGCCTGTGCTACGTCGCGCTCACGCGGTCCGAGCACGCGTTGATCGTCTCCGGGCACTGGTGGAACGAGAGCAGCACGCGGCCGAAGGGGCCTTCGGAGTTCCTGACCGAGATCGCGGATGTCCTGCGCTCGGAGGAAGTCGGGCATCTCGGCGTCTGGGCGGATCAGCCGGACGGGGACGACGAGAACCCGCTGGTGTCCGATTCCCGGACGGCGCGATGGCCGGTGGACCCGCTGGGCGATCGGCGGACCGGTGTGGCGAGCGGCGTCGACCTGGTGCGCGCGGCCATGGAGTCCGTTGTGGATGAACCGCCGAAACGGCCCGAATCGGCGGCGGAAGAGTCCACAGAGGACGCTGTGGACAGCGAGGACGATCGGGACACTGTGGACGATCCGGACGGCTGGATCGCCGACACCGACGTCCTGCTCGCCGAGTACGCGCGGACCAAGGACCGGGTCCAGCGCGTCGCGCTGCCGTCGCATCTTTCGGTGAGCCAGCTGGTCGCGCTCGCCGACGACGCCGAGCTGCTCGCGCAGCGGCTGCGTCGTCCGCTTCCGGTGCGTCCCAACACCTTCGCGCGCCGGGGTACCGCGTTCCACGGCTGGCTCGAGCAGCGCTTTTCCGGCGAACAGCTGTGGGAGATCGACGATCTGCCCGGCGCGGCCGACGTCGGGGAGGCGCCGGACACGGAGCTGGAGGCGTTGCAGGCGGCGTTCGAGAAGAGCGAGTGGTCACGCCGTGTGCCGCACGCGGTGGAGGTCCCGTTCTCCGCCGAGGTCGAGGGCATCACCGTGCGCGGCCGGATGGACGCCGTGTTCGCCGATCCCGACGGCGGCTGGACGGTGCTCGACTGGAAGACCGGCGCCGTGCCGGGCGAGGACCGGATGCCCGCGCTGGCCGTCCAGCTCGCCGCGTACCGGCTGGCCTGGGCCGCGCTGAAGAAGATCCCGGTCGACCGCGTCCGCGCGGCCTTCCACTACGTCCGTTCCGACCGGACCGTCCGCCCCGCCGACCTCCTCGACGCCGACGGCCTCCGAGACCTCCTCCGCGCCATCCCCGAGTCGTGATCCACCGGCGACCTCACGTGCTTGCGCGGAGGTCTCATGTGATTGAACGGAGATCTCACGTGATTGGGTGAGGTCCCCGCCCGATCACGCGAGATCTCCGTCTGATCACGCGAGATCTCCGGTGGGGCACGTGAGACCTCCGGTGGGTCAGGCGCGGTCGCGGACCTTCAGGGCCCAGGTGACCAGGGGGAACTGGAGGGGGAGGCGGAGCCAGGCCACGACGCGGAAGGGGAGTGGCGCGCGGCGGCGTTGGGCGTCGAGGGCCATCTTGACGTTGCCGGGGAAGACGCCGAGGAAGAGCAGGGCGGCGGCGAGGGCGCCGCGGCGGCGGGTGCGCGGAGCCGCGACGGCGGCGCCGACCGCGATCTCGGCGACGCCGGAGCCGTAGGTCCAGGCACGGGCGCTGCCGGGCAGCTGCTTCGGGATCAGCGAGTCGTACGGCTTGGGCACGACGAAGTGCAGGATCCCGCCGGTCACGAGCAAGCCCGCGAGCAGCTTTGCCGGTCGCTGGGAATGCTGAGAATTCGCTGGCATGCCGAACACTCTGACATGCGGCGCGGTCGGCGGCTCTCCGTTAGTCTCGCCGGTGTGAGTGACGCCGCACACCGTCCGCGCGGAGCCGGTGCATGAAGGGCCTGAAGCGTTTGCCGCTGAGCGGCCTGCTCAGCGACCGTCCCGACCACGAGCTGGTCGGCGTGATCCGGATGCCGGAACTGACGGTCAGCCCGATGCGTTCGATCGTCAAACGCATCATCGGCGCGCTGCTCGCCCTGCTGGCGACCGTGCTGATCGTCTACCTCGACCGCGACGGCTACCGGGACGCGAACGGCGACGGACTGTCCCTCCTGGACAGCCTGTACTACGCGACCGTCTCGCTCTCGACCACCGGATACGGCGACATCGCCCCCGCGACGTCGTCGGCGCGGCTGGTGAACGTCCTGGTGATCACGCCGTTGCGGGTGCTCTTCCTCATCGTCCTGGTCGGGACGACACTGGAAGTGCTCACCGAACGCTCCCGGCAGGCTTTCAAGATCCAGAAGTGGAGGACGAAGGTGCGGGATCACACCGTCGTCGTCGGGTTCGGCACGAAGGGCCGGTCGGCGGTCAAATCGCTGCTCGGGGACGAGGACCTCGCGGCCCACCAGATCGTCGTGGTCGACACCGACCAGCAGGCGTTGGACGCCGCCGGCGCGCTCGGCCTGGTCACCGTGCACGGTTCGGCGACCCGCTCGGACGTGCTGCGGGTGGCCGGGGTGCAGCACGCGAGGGCCGTCGTGGTGGCCCCGAACCGGGACGACACGGCCGTGCTGGTGACCCTCACCGCGCGCGAGCTGGCGCCGAAGGCCCACATCGTCGCGTCGGTGCGGGAGGCGGAGAACGTCCACCTGCTCAAGCAGTCCGGGGCCAACCAGGTCGTGGTGTCGAGCGAGACCGCGGGCAGGCTGCTCGGGATGGCGACCTCGACACCGCAGGTGGTGGACATGGTCGAGGACCTGCTGACGCCGGAGTCGGGGCTGGCGATCGCGGAACGCGCGGTCGAGCCGTCGGAGGAGGGCGGTTCGCCGCGGCATCTGCCGGACATCGTGCTGGGCGTGGTCCGCGACGGCACGTTGTACCGGGTCGACGCGCCGCAGGCCGACGCGATCGAGCCGGGTGACCGCCTGCTGTATGTGAAAAAGGTGACGTCCGCGGAGAAGATCGAGCGCTGAGGCGGGTGAGCCGCCGACGCCGCGGTGGGTTTCGCCGCCGGGATCTGGAACCATGGGCGACGTGCGCCCGGACCCTGTCAGACAGCCCGCCCTGCGATGGACCTCGGTGGCGATCCCGGCCGTCGTCGGCGCCGTGGTCGTTTTCCTCGCCTGGTTCAGCGGGCCGGGGCTGTTCGGGATCGACACGGCCGACACCGGGACCTCGGTGCAGGCGGAGATCGTCAAGCCCACCGCGTGCTCGACGCCCGATCCGATGGAGACCGTCCGGTTCTCCTTCGAGGGCAAGACCCGTGAAGGAACGCTGAGCGGCTGCGGTCACGGTCCCGGCGAGCGTGTCGAGGTCAGCGTGCCCAGCGGCGCGGCCGCCGAAGGCACTCTCGCGGTGCGCACGGCGAAGACGTCACAGGGATCGAGCGATCTGCGGATGCCGCTCGGGCTCGCGCTGCTGGTGTTCAGCTGTTTTGCCGGCGCGTACTACGTCTTCCTCTACGTGCGCGGCCCGCGCGTAGCGGTCAGCTGACCTCGGACGCCGGGGCGGCGAAGGTGTTGCAGTCGGCGATCCGGTTGTTGGTCGCGCCCGCCCGCCACCATGCCGCGTAGTGCGCGTTGGTGCCGTGGTCGCGGCTGTGCGAGGTGTTGTCGCCGCGGGTTTCCTGGTCGTTCCACGCCTTGTTGTACATGTCGCGGGTGACCGTGCCGCCCTGGTCGACGTGGGCGCCGAGGAACATCCCGGAGAAGCACTGGGCCTGCAGTTCCTTGCGCCGTGACATCTCCAGCCCGGCGGGGCTGTTCTGGCCGGCCTCGTAGATCTTCTGCCACGCGGCGTCCATCAGCCCGGCGACCTCCTGGACGTGGTGGCCGTATTCGTGGGCGAACAGCGCGAGGTAGACGCCGGGGTTGTTGCCGTACTGGTCGGTCTGCAGCCCGCGGAAGGGCACGTAGAGGTTGTTCTCGCAGTAGTAGGCCGCGGTCGCGATGCCGACCTGGATGGTGCCGCATTCGGTCTCGAAGCTGGCGCCGGTCGGGAAGTGCAGCGAGGGCGGGGTGAACGGCAGGTGGTAGGCCTGCAGGAACGGGCCCCACGCCGCGTTGAGGCAGTTGCTGGCCGCGGTGAAGAAGGCCTCCGCGCCGCTCTGGGTGCTCTGCCACGGCGGCAGGTCGCAGACGCGGTTCTGCAGTCCGGCGTTCTTGTCCAGCAGGATCGGGTGATCGGCCAGCTTGAGGATCTTCTGCGGGCCCTCGTTGCTGGGCGCGGAGGACGACATCGAGGGTGGCGCGGTGGCGGTGGCCGACTGCGGCGACGACGCGCCGGCCGGGGGAAGTTCGCTGGGCGCCGAGGGGGACGGCGTGTTCTGGTAGCCGGTGGACGCGACCGGGGTGTCGTTCTTGTTGAGCGCGACGATGGCGACCAGGCCGAGCACGAGGA
Organism: Amycolatopsis sp. NPDC059027; assembly: GCF_042739735.1. Classification (NCBI taxonomy): domain Bacteria; kingdom Bacillati; phylum Actinomycetota; class Actinomycetes; order Pseudonocardiales; family Pseudonocardiaceae; genus Amycolatopsis; species Amycolatopsis sp. NPDC059027. The sequence goes on from NZ_JBHYIK010000112.1 coordinate 15,150, forward strand.
CGGCGACCGCGCCGAGGCAGATGCCGATGATCGCGCCGGGTGAGCGGCGTGGTGGGGGCGAGGGGAACTGGTGGTGCTGCCCCGGCGGCCAGGGCGCGGCCGGTGGCGGGCCCGGTACGGGCGGCGGCTGGACGGGTCCGCGCGGCGGCAGGTTGCCGTGGGGCGGTTGCGTCATCGATGCGGTCCCGGTTCTAGAGGTCACAGCGGTCGAGAAGGGCCAGGACGAGCCCGGCCCGGGTTCAGCATATCGGGGGAACGGGGTCGGTCCCCAGCAATCGTCTCCTCCCGCCCGTGCCGGTGCACGCCGGGCGCGGACGTCCCCCCAGCTCTGGCCCGGTTTGCGGGGCTCTGGAAGAGTGTTGTCAACCGATGTCGGAGACGAGGGGCGCGATGACGCAGACCGGAGGCTCGCCAGAGCCGGAAGGGGCCGAAACACCCAAGCAGGGCATCCCCGCGCAGCCGGAGGCCGCGAAGCCGGAGTCTTCCGCGCCGGAGGGGACGCCGGTGCCGGGCGCTGGGCCTCCGCCGGGGCCGCCGCAGACGGAGTGGCAGGCGCCGGGCGGGACGCCGGGGCAGCCCGCCGCGTCCACACCGGAATCGCCGGGGTCTTCCGCGCCGGGCGCGACGTCCGCGCCGGAGGGCGCGCCGGTGCCGGGTGCCGGGCCTCCGCCGGGGCCGCCGCAGACGCAGTGGCAGGCGCCGGGCGGACCGCCGCCGGGCACGCAGCCGCCGCCGGGCTACCCCGCCTACCCGCAGCAGCCTCAGTGGAACCCGCACGGGCTGGGCAAGCCGGGCGTGATCGCGCTGCGTCCGCTGAACCTGGGCGACATCCTCGACGGCTCGATCACGACGATCCGCCGCTATCCGCTGATGATCCTGGGGATCTCGGCGGTGGTCGCGGTGATCACGTCCGGGCTGCAGCTGCTGGTGTCGTCGCTGGTGCTGCCGGATCTCGAAACGGTCGCCAGGCTGGGGCCGGGCGCGACCGAGCAGGAACTGCGGAACGCCGCGTTCGGCCTGCTCGGCGACGCGCTGCTCACGCTGTTGCCGACGCTCGTGATCACCCTGCTCGGGCACACGTTCCTCAGTGGATTCCTCACCGAGGTGGCGGGCAAGGCGGTGCTGGGCCGCCCGGTCGACTTCAAGACGTCGATGCGGGCGGTCGCGCCGCGGTTGCTGCCGCTGCTCGGCCTGACAGTGCTGTACACGCTGGCGACGATCGTGGCCGCGGCGTTCTGCCTGCTGCCCGCGGTGATCCCGTACATCTTCTGGGCGCTGGCGAGCCCGGCGCTGATTCTGGAACGCGGCACCGTGCGGCAGGCGTTCTCGCGGTCGGTGAAGCTGGTGTCGGGCTCGTTCTGGCGGGTGCTCGGGATCCTGCTGCTCGCGGCGCTGATCGGCTGGATGATCAGCTCGATCATCCAGGTGCCGTTCAACATCGGGTCCGGGGTGTTCTCGCAGCTGACGAACCCGGGCAAGGTCGTGGTGCCGAGCACCGGCGATCTGCTGCTGTCCTCGGTCGGTTCGGTGATCGTGCAGACCGTGGTCGCGCCGTTCACCTCGCTGGTCACCGTGCTCGTCTACATCGACCAGCGGATGCGCCGGGAGGGGATGGACATCGAGCTGGCCCGCGCGGCCGGGATGACGCCGCCGCGGTGATCGGCCCGTTCGCCGCCGACGTCCCGGTCGACATCGACCGGGACACCGCGCGGCTGCGCGCGATCGAGGAGCTGCGTGATCCGGGGTACGCGGCGGCGCGGCCCGGGTTGTTGCAGCAGGCGGCGAACTGGATCGGCGCGCGGATCGAGGAATTCCTGGAGACGGTGTCCCAGGTGGTGCCCGGCGGGATCTTCGGGCTGCTGCTGATCGTGGTGCTGCTCATCGTGCTCGCGGTGGTGATCCGGCTGCGGGTGGGCAAGGTGGCTCGCGCGTCGCGGGCGTCGCAGCCGGTGTTCCATGGCGCGCGGCGGAATGCCGCCGACCACCGGCGTGCCTCCGCCGAGGCCGCCGCGCGCGGGGACTTCGCCGACGCCGTGCGGGAGCGATTCCGTGCCGTGGTGCGGGATCTGGAGGAACGCGCGGTGCTCGACGTCCGGTCGGGACGGACCGCGGACGAAGCCGCCGCCGAGGCGGGCGCGGTGCTGCGGGAGCTGGCCGGGGCGTTACGGGACGGCGCGCGGCGCTTCGACGACGTCCACTACGGCGGGCGTCCCGGCACCGAGGACTCCTATCGCTTTCTGTCCGATTTGGACGATCGGTGCCGGAAGGCCCGTCCGGTGGCGATTTCGTGAGTACTTCGGTTTCGCCGGATCTGCGCCGGATCTGGCGTGGGGCGCGAGTCCCGCTGGCCTTGCTGCTGCTGGTTTTCGTGACCGGGCTGGTGCTCCTGCTGAGCAGGGGCGATCAGACGACCGGTGCGCTCGAGCCCGGTTCGTACCAGCCGGAAGGCAGCCGCGCGCTGGCGAAGCTGCTCGGGTCCGAGAGGGTGGACGTCCGCGCGGTGCACACGCTCGCCGACGCCTCCGGTGCGCTCGAAAACGCGACCTTGCTGGTCACCCAGCCGGATCTGGTGCCGCCAGGGGAACTCGCCGAACTCCGGAAGCGGTCCGCCCACGTGGTGCTCGTGGCGCCCGGCCCGGAAGTCCTCAAAGGACTGTTGCCGGGCGTCCACGCTGTCGGCGATGGCGAGGTCCGCACGCTCGCGCCGGCCTGCACGGTCGGCGCCGCGGTCGCGGCCGGGGACGCCACGATGGGCGGAATCCGTTACCGCTCAACGGATCCTGGCGCCCGCTCGTGTTATCGCGACGGTGCCGGGGGCACGTTGGTGCAGGTGGGCGACGGGCACGGGACCGTGACGGTACTGGGCACCCCGGCGCCGTTGACGAACGACCGGATCGCCGAGCAGGGCAACGCGGCGCTGGTGACGCGGCTGCTGGGGCAGCATCCGCGGCTGGTCTGGTATCTGCCCTCGGCCGACGACCCGGCGCTGGCCGGCGGCAAGAAGTCGATCACCGAGCTGATCCCCGTGGGCTGGCGGTTCGGGGCGCTTCAGGCCGGGATCGCGGTGGTGCTGCTGGCTTTGTGGCGGGCACGGCGGCTGGGTCCGGTGGTCACGGAGCCGTTGCCGGTGGTCGTGCGGGCGGCGGAGGCCGCGGAGGGCCGGGCGCGGCTGTACCGGCGGGGCCGGGCGACCGGGCACGCGGCGGAGACGTTGCGGGAGGCGTCGCGGACGCGGCTGCGTTCCGTACTGGGGTTGCCGCCGGACGCCGGTCCGGCGGCGGTGGTCGAATCGGTGAGTGCGCGCAGCGGGCGGAGCGGCGCCGAGGTCGGCGCGGTGCTCTACGGGCCGCCGCCTGCGGACGATCCCGCGCTGGTGCGGCTGGCCGATGAACTGGACAAGCTCGAGAGTGAAGTGGAGCGGTTGTGAGCGGTACGGAAACGCAGATCGGGCCGGTCGAGGCGCGGAACGCGCTGATCGCGTTGCGCGCCGAGGTCGGTAAGGCCGTGGTGGGCAACGACGCGGCGGTCACCGGGCTGATCCTCGCGCTGCTGTGCCGGGGGCACGTGCTGCTCGAAGGCGTTCCCGGGGTGGCGAAGACGTTGCTGGTACGGGCTTTGGCGGCGGCGCTGGACCTGGGGACGACGCGGGTGCAGTTCACGCCGGACCTGATGCCGGGCGACGTCACCGGGTCCATTGTGTACGACGCGCACAGCGGCGAGTTCTCCTTCCGTGAGGGCCCGGTGTTCACGAACCTGTTGCTGGCGGACGAGATCAACCGGACGCCGCCGAAGACGCAGTCGTCGTTGCTGGAGGCGATGGAGGAGCGGCAGGTCTCGATCGACGGGCGGTCGCGGCCGCTGCCGGACCCGTTCATCGTGATCGCGACGCAGAACCCGGTGGAGTACGAGGGGACGTATCCGCTGCCGGAGGCGCAGCTGGACCGGTTCCTGCTGAAGCTGACGATGCCCGCGCCGGGGCGGGACGACGAGATCGGGATCCTGCTGCGGCACGCGCAGGGCTTCGATCCGCGGAATCTGGCGGCGGCCGGGGTGCGCCCGGTGGCGGGTGCTGCGGAACTGGAAGCGGCCCGCCGCGCGGTGGCGAACGTGACGGTAGGGCCGGAGGTGATCGGTTACGTCGTGGATCTGTGCCGGGCGACGCGGGAGTTGCCTTCGGTGCGGCTCGGGGTTTCGCCGCGTGGCGCGACGGCGTTGCTCGCGGTGTCGCGGGCGTGGGCGTGGCTGGCCGGCCGGGACTACGCGACGCCGGATGACGTGAAAGCCTTGGCGCGCCCGGCTTTGCGGCATCGGCTCGACGTGCGGCCGGAGGCGGAGCTGGAAGGCGTGACCGCCGACGGCGTGCTGGACCGGGTGCTCGCCTCGGTCGCCGTGCCGCGCTGAGTTCAGTCCTGTTCGGGCTCGGTCTGGTCGACCCACACCAGCCGGGCCTGGATGTGTTTGCCAAAGCCGAAGCTGGGCAAGGCGTCCTCGGGCTGTTTCAGGACCAGGTGAAGCGAATGGTCCACGCTGACGGCCTCGGCGTGCTCGGTGAAGGCCATGCCCCACCCCGCGATGCGGGCGTCGACCCGCTCGCCGTACTCCTGCACGATCGCGAACAGCCGTGGCGCCTCGTTGGCGGCGAGCGAGTCCAGGATCCTGGCGAAGGTTTCCTCCTCACACAGCGGAGTGCGGCCGCTGGGGTCTTCGATCAGCGCGTCCAGCGGGTTGGCGTGTCCGTCGTCGGCGTGGCTGAGCTTCTGGGATAGCGTCGCGACTCCTGCTGATCGTGGTCGATTGAGTACTGTGTGTGATTCTAGAGACTAAACTTAGTCGCTAGGCTGAGACCATCGTCAGTTCGGGTGAATGAGAGGTCGTCGCGATGACGTCGAGTCCCACGGTGTGGCTGCGCTGGCTTTCGCACGAGATGTCGAGGCTGCGCAAGGAAGCCGGGCTGGAACGCGCGGAGGTCGCGAAGGCCATCCGGTGCTCGCCGCAGAAGATCGGGCATCTGGAAACCGCCGTGGTGGCGCCGAAGGTCCGCGATCTCGAAGAGATCCTCCTGCCGATGTACCACGTGCCGGAGGAACGCTGGCCGTTCTACCTCCAGGCGGCGAAGGACGCGCGCAAGAAGGGCTGGTGGGAAAGCCACGCCGACGCGCTCCCGAGCTGGTTCTCGCTCTTCGTAGGGCTGGAACAGGGTGCGTCGGAGCTGCACGTCTGGAATCCGCAGCTGGTCCATGGCCTGTTGCAGACCGAGGACTACGCGGCAGCCGCTGTTCGCGGCGGAAGCCCCGACCTGGCCGACGCTGAGGTGGACAAGGCCGTCGAGGTCCGCTTGGCACGTCAGAAAATCCTTGATGCCAAGGACGCGCCACGGTTGTGGTTCGTGGTCGGCGAATCCGCGCTGCGCGCCAACTTCGGCGGCAGGGAAACCATGCGCGGGCAACTGGAGCACCTGCATCGGATGGCTGGACGACCGCGGATCACCGTGCAGGTTCTGCCGCAGGATGTCGACGCACATCCGGGCATCCGTGGGCCGTTCACCGTCATGGGCTTTCCTACGGAAGGTGATCCGGGCCTGGTGTACATCGAGTACCACACCGGGAGCGTCTATTTGGAGGAACCTCGGGAGGTCAAGGCACACCAGATAGACTTGGAACACCTGCGCGGCCTGGCGTTGAGCCCGGCTGCCTCACGGAAGCGGATCGCCGCGATCGCGAAGGAGTAGTGATGACCGAGCCTGCGTGGAGCGACGTGGACCTGACCGACGTCACCTGGCGCAAGTCCACCTTCAGCGCGGGTAACGGTGAATGCGTAGAGGTCGCCCCCCTGCCCGACGGCCGGATCGCCATGCGCAACAGCAACCACCCGGACGCTGGCGCGGTCTTCTTCACCCGCGCCGAAATGTCCGCCTATCTCAACGGCGTCAAATCCGGCGAATTCGACGACCTGACCTAGCCGACCCTCCAAGCACGCGAGTC
>NZ_JBHYIK010000113.1:0-20866 GCF_042739735.1 Amycolatopsis sp. NPDC059027
CTGGGCGAGATCATCGAGAAGCTGTCCAAACTGGCCAAGCGTTTGGGTAAGCGTGGCGAGCACACGAGCGCGTCCGCCGCTCGTAAGGCCGAGCATGCCGCTGACGACGTCCACGTGCCGAAGGAGCACACGACGCCGTCGAGCGCTCACGAGACCCCGGACGGGAAGACCTCGCCGTCGAGTGCGAAGGAATCGCCATCGGACACCGGTGGCTCACCGTCCAAAACAGACGGTTCGAGCGGCGACGGCGGATCGCACTCATCGTCCACAGCGGACGGTGGATCGTCCCACGGTACTGGCGAAAGCAGCCCGAACCGGCCGCGCGACCCGCGCGAGGCCGACACCCCGCTGGAGCGACGGGTCTGTGAGAACGACCCGATCGACGTGTCGAGCGGTGAGATGGTCCTCGGGCAGACCGACGTCGAACTGGCCGCGGTGCTGCCGCTCGTGCTTCGCCGCGTTCACGTTTCTTCCTATCGCGCGGGGCTTTCCTTCGGCCGTTCCTGGGCTTCGACCGTGGACCAGCGCCTCGAGTTCGACGCGCACGGCGTGGTGTTCCTCGCCGACGACGGAATGCGGCTCGTGTATCCGGCGCCCGAACCCCACGGTGAGGTCTTTCCGCGAACGGGGCCGCGCTGGCCGCTGGCGGTCACCGAGGACGGCTACACGATCCGGCGGCGCGACACGGGGGTCAGCCTGCGTTTCGCCGGAAGCGAGTCGTCGCGGTCGTTCCTGACGGCGATGGTCGACCGGTCCGGCAACAGGATCGACTTCGATCGGCCGGACGGAGTGTTGACGCGGATTCGTCATTCGGGCGGTTATCAGGTGAACGTCACGGCCGAGGCCGGCCGCGTCACCGGGCTGTGGCTGGCCGCCGCGTCCGGTCCGGACGTCCTCCTGGCCACCTACCGTTACGACGGGCCGGGCGATCTCGTCGCCGTGGGCAACTCGTCGGGCAGGGCCCAGGCGTTCACGTATGACCGCGAAGGCCGGATCACGCAGTGGACCGACCGGAACGGCGAGTGGTACCGGTACTTCTACGACGCGCAGGGCCGCTGTGTCGCCAACCAGGGGTCGGGCGGCTTCCTCAACGGCACGTTCACCTACGATCCGGCGGGCCGGAGTACCCGGTTCACCGACGCGCTCGGGCACAGCACGGTCTACGAGTTCGACGCCGCGGGCAACGTCACCCTGCGGGTCGATCCGCTGGGCCGCGCGACCCGCCAGGCATGGAGCGCGGACGGGCTGCTCCTGTCCAGGACGGACCCGCTGGGGAACACCACGAGGTACCGCTACGACAGCGCGGGCAATCTGCTCGCGCTGACGCGGCCGGACGGCACCGAGGCCAGTGCCGAGTACAACGACCTCGGCAGGCCGGTGTCCACTGTGGACCCGGACGGCGCGGTGTGGTACCGGGAGTACGACGAAGCCGGCCGTGTCGTCACCGTCGTCGATCCGATGGGCGCCAGGACGCGGTGCGGGTACGACGAAAAGGGCCAGCTGGCGGCGGTCACCGACGCGCTCGGCCGGACTCGCCGGACCGAGACCGACGCCGCCGGACTGCCTGTCGTCGAGATCGCGGCCGACGGCTCGGTCTACCGGTACGGCCGTGACCAGTTCGGCAGGGTCACCACGATCACCGACCCGATGGGCGGTGTCACGCGGCTGTCCTGGACGGTCGAGGGCAGGTTGCTGAGCCAGACCGCACCCGACGGCAGTGTGCGGCGGTGGCGGTACGACGGCGAGGGCAACCGGATCGCGTCGATCGACCCGGAAGGCCGGGTCAGCGCTGTCGAGACCACCCACTTCGATCTGCCCGCCGCCGAAATCCGCCCGGACGGCACCCGGCTGACCTTCGGCTACGATCCGTTGCTGCGCCTGACCTCGGTCACCAATCCCGACGGCCTGACCTGGCGCTACGAGTACGACGCCGCCGGGCAGCTGGTCGAAGAGACCGACTTCATGGGCCGCCGTGTCCGGTACGTCCACGACGCGGCCGGGAATCTGGTGCAGCGGACCAACGGCGCCGGCGAGGTGGTCCGGTTCGAGCGTGACGTACTCGGCAGGCTCGTCCGGCGCAGCCACGGCGAGGTCGTGGAAAGTTTCGAATACGACGCCGCGGGCCGGATGGCGAGTGCGCGCAACGCGCACACCGAACTCGTGTTCACCCGGGACGCGCGGGGCAGGGTGCTTCGGGAGTCCGTCAACGGGCGGGCGGTGGAGTCGGTGTACGACGCGCTCGGCCGCCGGACGGTGCGCCGCACGCCCACGGGCGCCGAAACCCGCTGGGAATACGGGGCTGGCGCGCAGCCGGTCAAGGCGCGGCTGGGTGAGCGGACGCTGAGCTTCGGCTACGACGCGGCGGGCAGGGAGACCGAACGGCTGCTCGACACGGGCACCATCCTCGCGCAGGCGTGGGACGCGAACCACCGGCTCGTCGGCCAGACCGTGTCCGCGGTCACCACCGGGCCGTCCGGGACCGCCGGCCGCGCGCAGCTCGTCCAGCAGCGGGGGTACGAATACGCCAGGGACGGGCGGCTGACCGCCGTCCGGGATCACCTCCTCGGTGACCGGGTCTTCGAACTCGACCAGGTCGCCCGGATCACCGGCGTCCAGGGCACCGGCTGGTCCGAGCGGTACTCCTACGACGCCTCGGGCAACATCGTTTCGGCCGAGTGGCCGGGTTCCGCCGCCGGGCACGAGGCCGCCGGTGTGCTCGTGAAACGCGCGGGGAACATCCGGTACCAGTACGACAGCCAGGGCCGGGTGGTGTGCCGCACCCGGGAACGTCTTTCCGCGAAGAACGAGGTCTGGCGCTACGAATGGGACGCCGACGACAAGCTGAGCGGCGTCGTGACCCCGGACGGCACGCGGTGGCGGTACCGCTACGACCCGCTGGGCAGGCGGATCGCGAAGCTCCGGCTCGCGGCGGACGGCGAGATCGCCGAGCGTGTCGACTTCACCTGGGACGGCATGACGCTGGCCGAGCAGGTGCGGGACGACGCGTATGCCACGACGTGGAACTGGGAGCCGGGAAGCTTCCGCGCGCTGAGCCAGACCGAACGTGTCCGCGGTGACGAACGCGGGCAGGACTGGGTGGACGAGGCGTTCTACTCCATCGTCACCGACCTCGTCGGCACGCCGTCCGAACTCGTCGACACGACGGGAACCGTGGTCTGGCGGCGCCAGGCGAACCTGTGGGGCCAGGAGATCGCGCCCGCGACCGAGGGTGCCCGGACGCCGCTGCGGTTTCCCGGCCAGTACTTCGACCCCGAGACCGGGTTGAACTACAACAACTTCCGGCACTACGACCCGGAGACCGGCCGGTACACCTCGAACGACCCGCTGGGGATCGCGGGGTCCTCGCACCCGCAGGCGTACGTGCCCAATCCCACGGCGGCCATCGACCCGATGGGGCTCACCCCGTGCCAGACCTTCTACAGCGTGCAGGACCCAGCGGACGCCGAGCGGCTGCTGAACCAGGGAGGTGAGCCGTGGCCGTCCGGTTTCGACCACGGCACGTCACGCGACGAGTTCGGTCCCGGCCTCTACACCTGGGAGACCAGGGAGCAGGCCGAGCGCTATCTGGAACGGGTCAATGCCCGCGGCGGTAACGCGGAGATCCTGGAGCACCACATCTCGGGTGAGGACTTCGACCGGCTCCGCTCCGCGGACCTGACCACTATGGACGATGACACCGCGACCGCCATCTGGAACTCGGAAGGCAGGCACGGCTACGACCACGTCCGGCGTAACACCGGGAACTTCGGGCCGGAGAACTACTTCTCCAGCAGCGTCTACCACCTTTTGCAGACAAGGAGACCCACATGACGGCCGAGGCCGTGGGAGAACACCGGTTGCGGCGCCAGCAGGGCGGGCGTGGTTACTTCGGGCACGCGAAGGTCCGCCTTGTCCGCCGTGAGGCGGGAAGCCCGGCGGTGGTCTGGGCGGTCCCGGCCGACGACCGCGCGTCCGTGCAGCCGGGCACGGACGCCGAATTCGTGGACGCCGCGATCGCCGGCGCCGAGGAAGGCCTCCGGCTCCTGGCGGATCCGGACCACGCGGTGCGGCTGGAACAGGTGCTGATGAACCTCGCCGACATCGACGCCACCGCGACCCGGGCGGCGGCCACCCTCGCGGTGTTGAACGCCGCCGGGGTGGACGATCGGTACGTCAGCACCTTCGACGGTGGCTGGCAGGTCGTGCCCGCCTAGCGCGGTGTCCACTGTGGACCGTATCGCGACCGTCGGCCGCTGGGCGCGACGACGCGGTTCGGCGATCAGGCGGAAATGCCGATCGACGCGGCCAGCCGCGGGTCCAGCGGATAGGGCTTCTCCGCGGGGAGCAGGTTCTCGGCGTCCGCGGTGCGGCCCTCGGCGAGGTGTGCCTGGATGGCGTGCATGGTGGCGGTGACGTCGGTGATGCCGGTGATCCACGAGTCGACGTAGCGGTCGACGGCTTCGCCGCTGAGTCCGATTTGGACGCTGCGATGCGACAGCGGCCGGTGCCGCAGGTCGCGTTCCGGATCCCACTGCAGGCGGACCGGGCTCGTCTTCATACTGGCTCGCCAGGCTTGTTCGTCGGCGTGGAACTCCGGGTCGTAGTGGCTGAGCGCCGCGTGCCGAAGCGCCCAGGCGAAGCCGTCGCGGGAGATGTCGACGGCGAGGACGCGTTCCTGGCCCGGTTTACTTCCCCAGCCGCAGCGGTAGGCCATCCACAGGAAGGACGGTTTGATCCACGTCATCCGCTCCCGCTTGAACGGGGCGACGAAGGTGCCCGCGTCGAGCGCCGCGTCGGCGATTTCGGCGTTGTAGGCCTGGTAGACCCGGATGGTGGTCTCGGTGTGCACCGCCCGGATCTGCCGGCGGGGAATTCGGTCGTTCATGCCGTGATGGTGGCAGGATCCGGGGCGGCGAGCGATGTCATTTCCGTTGGTCTGTCCACTGTGGCCTGATCCTGAGTGGGGGACTCGCGGGTCATGCCAGGGACCAGAGGCGGGCGTAGTGGCCGCCGGCGGCCAGCAGTTCGGCGTGGGTGCCTTGTTCGATGACACGGCCGTGGTCGAGCACGATGATGCGGTCGGCGCGGGCGGCGGTGGCCAGGCGGTGCGCGACGACGAAGGTGGTGCGGCGCCGGGTCAGCTGGTCGGTGGCACGCAGGACGGCCGATTCGGTGGCCGGGTCCAGCGCGGCGGTGGCCTCGTCGAGGAGCAGGATGTCCGGCTCGACGAGTTCGGCGCGGGCGAGGGCGACGAGCTGACGCTGCCCCGCGGACAGGGAACGACCGCGTTCCCCGACCGGTTGCCGGAAGCCCGCGGGGAGCGCGGCGACGCCGTCCAGCGCGCCGACGGCGCGGACGGCGGCCTCCACCTCGGCGTCGGTGGCGGACGGGCGGCCGTAGCGGACGTTGTCCGCCACCGTGCCGGAGAACAGGTGAGCTTCCTGGGGGACCACACCCATCCGGCCGCGTAACCCGGACAGGTCGTACTCGCGGACGTCGGTGCCGTCGATGCGGAGTTCGCCGCCGGTGACGTCGTAGTAGCGCGCGATCAGCTTCACCGCTGTCGACTTTCCGGCGCCGGTCGCCCCGACCAGCGCGACGGTCTCGCCGGCGGCGACGTCGAGCGAAAGGTTCGCCAGTGCGAGGTTTTCCGTTGCGGCGTAGGCGAAATCGACATCCTTGAAGCTGACCTCGCCGCGTAGCCGCTCCGGGACCGCGACCGGATGCTCGGCCGCGGGGACCGAGGTCGGCGTGCGCAGCAGGTCCCCGATGCGGTTCAGCCCGACGCGTGCCTGCTGGTAGCCGTCGAACACCGAGGACAGCTGCTGGATCGGCGAGAAGAACTGTTCGAGATAGAGCAGGAACGCGACCAGCACACCCGCGGACAGCACCCCGCTCGCCACCCGGTTCGCGCCGACGACCAGCACCGTGGTCGTCGCCAGATCGGACAGGAACGCCACCAGCGGGAAGTAGGTGGCGATGTAGGCCTGCGCGCGCAGCCGGGAGCGCCGGTAGTCCCAGCTGCGTTCGGCGAACGCCGCCGCGGAACGCTCCTCGCGGGTGTAGGCCTGGGCGACGCGCAGGCCGCTGAGGTTCTCCTGCATGTCGGCGTTGACCACGCTGACCCGCTCGCGGGCCTCGTCGTAGGCGCGCGAAGCGAACCTGCGGAAGATCACCGTCGCCACGAGGAGGACGGGCAGCACGGCGAGCGCGTACGCGGCCAGCGTCGCGTTGATCACTAACAGTGCCACGGAAATCCCGGCCAGTGTCAGCACGGAGACGACCGCCGTCGCGACCCCGGTCTGCAGGAACGTCGAGAGCGCGTCGACGTCCGTCGTCATCCGGGTCATGATCTTCCCGGCGAGTTCACGCTCGTAGTAGTCGAGGCCGAGCCGTTGCAGATGTGCGTAACTGCGCACCCGCAGGCTGTAGAGCACGGTCTCGCCGACTTTCGCGGTGAGCCGGGTCTGGAGGTGCACGATCAGCCAGTCGGCCGCGATCACCAGCGCGCCGATCCCGGCCAGCAGCCACACCACCCAGGCCACCCCCGCGCGCACGCCGTGGTCCACGCCCTGCTGGTACAGCGCGGGCAGCGCGATCGAGGCCAGCGCGTCGGCCGCGACGAGGCCGATCACCGCGACCAGCGGCCAGCGCACCGGGCGCAGCAGGCGGCCGAGCCGGAAGCCGGGGTCGGGCGCCGTGATGTCCACATCGGACAGCCGGGGCCGGTCCTTCGCGGGCGGGAGCGCCCGGACGCCGTCCAGCAGTTCCTGTGTCGGGGGAAGGGCGAGCGCCGCGCCATCGCCCCGGCCGCCGACGAACCCGCTGCCCGCCGCGCCGGCGGAGCTGCGTTCCCTCGCCGCGTCGGCCAGATCGTCGACCTCGTCGCGGGAATCGTCACGCGGCCACAGCGCCGGGGTGACCCCGGACGGGCCGCATTCCAGGCCCTCGCACCGGCACTTCTCCTCGACGTCGTCACCCGGCCCGGCCACCAGCTCGCGGAACAGGGCACAGCGCTCCAGCAACTCCGCCTCGGTGCCGACGTCGACGACGCGGCCCGCGTCCAGCACCGCGATCCGGTCGGCGAGCGCCAGGGTGGACCGCCGGTGCGCGATCAGCAGTGTCGTCCGGCCCGCGGTCACCGAGCGCAGTGTTTCGTGGATCGCGGCCTCGGTCACCGTGTCGATCGCCGAGGTCGCGTCGTCGAGAACGAGCACGCGCGGATCGGTCATGAGCGCCCTGGCCAGCCCGAGCCGCTGGCGCTGACCGCCGGACAGCGTCAGCCCGCGCTCCCCGACCTGGGTGTCGTAGCCCTCGGGCAGCGCGCGGATGAACTCGTCCGCCTCGGCCGCCCGCGCCGCCGCGACGATCTCCGCCTCGTTCGCGTCCGGTCTGCCGTAGGCGATGTTTTCGCGCACCGACGAGGAGAACAGGAACGCCTCCTCGAACACCACGCCGATCGACTGCCGCAGATCCTTCAGCCGCACGTCCCGCACGTCGGCACCGCCGACCTCGACCGTGCCCGCGTGGACGTCGTAGAACCGGGGCAGCAGCAGGGAGATCGTCGATTTCCCCGACCCCGCCGTGCCGACCAGCGCCAGCGTTTCCCCCGGTCTGGCTTCCAGGGACAGCCCGTCGAGCACCGGCTCGCTGCGGGTGTAGCCGAACCGGACGTCCTCGAGCCGGATCCCGAGCGGCCCGTCCGGCAGCGGCACCGCGTCCGCCCGCTCCCGGACCTCGGGCTGTGCGTCGATCAGCTCGTACACCCGCTCCGCGCCCGCACGGGTCAGCTGCGCCTGCACGACGAACGAGGAGAGCATCCGCGCCGGGCCGATCAGCGCGGCCAGATACGTCGCGAAGGCGAGGAACGTGCCGAGGCTGATGGTGCCGTGCATGGCAAGGAGACCGCCGAACGCGAGCACGGCGACCTGCCCGGCGGCGGGCAGCGCCGAGGTCGTCGCGGTCGGCACCGCGGCGAGCTTCGCGGCGCGCAGCCGCTCGGCGAACAGCAACCGCGCGGTGCGGCGCAGGCGGGAGACCTCGCGCTCCTCCTGCCCGAAACCCTTCACCACGCGGACCCCAGAAACCGTTTCCTCGACGTGCTGGGCGACGTCGGCGGCGCGCTGCTGCGCGGACCAGGTGGCCGGGAAAAGCCGTTTCCTGCTGCGCGCCACCACGATCCCGACCGCGGGCCCGACCACGAGCGCGATGAGCGTGAGCACCGGGGACATCCACAGCATCGCGCCGAGCGCGAGCACCGAGAAGATCACCGAGCCGGTGGAAATGGGGAACTGCATGAGCAGCGCGCTCATCAGCTGCAGATCGGTGATGGCGCGGGAGGCGACCTGGCCGGTGCGCAGCGAGTCCTGCTTGCCGCCGTCGAGCCGGGAAATGGCGCCGAACACCCGGCGCCGCAGGTCGTGCTGGACGTCGAGGGCGAGCCTGCCCCCGACGTACCGCCGGGCGAACGCGCTGGCGAAGGTCAGCAGCTGCAGGCCGACCAGCGCCGCGGCGAGCACACCGAGCTGCTCCGTCCGCCCCGCCACCGCGTCGTCCACCGCCGCCCGCACCAGCAGCGGGCTCGCGGCCTGCAGGCCCACGCCGAGGATCGCCGCGCACAGCGAGAGCACGACGAGGGCGGGGTGCGCCCAGCAGGCGGCGGCGATCCGGCGGGCCCAGCCGGGCTGCCGGTCCGCCGTCTCAGCCGCCGGGAGCCCTTGCCGGGCGCGGGTCGGGGTGGTGGTCACTTCTCCACATTAAGCGCCACCCCCGACAAGTTTCGCCGCCTGACCTTCCGGACGTACTGAAGGCCACCTTGAGGGACGTGAATTCCCTCAAAGTGGCCTTCAGCGGCCTTACCGCGCTTGGCGGCTCAGGTGATGTCGCGGCGCTGGTTCCCGGCCCAGCCCGCGGCGAAGAACACCATCGTCCACGCGAAGAAGATCAACGCCGAGGCCCACCACGAGAACACGCCGGGCGCGCCGGCGGCGAGCTGCAGGCCCAGCTGCGACCAGTGGTCGACCCCGTCGGGCAGGTTCAGCGTGTTGATCCCGAAGGCGTTCGCCGCGATCCCGCCGACGATCCCGTTCGCGGTGCCGTTCGGCAGGATCCCGCCGAGGACGTCGGTGACGCCCCACATCGAGACCACCAGGACGTTCTCCACGATCAGGAACCACACGAGCAGCAGCACCACGGCGAGCGTGACATTGCGCAGCACCGCGCCGAACCCGATGCCGAACAGCATCACCAGCACCGAAGCCAGCACGGTCCCGCCCAGCGCGGCCAGCCACTGCGGCCCGCTCGGCAGCCGCCCGGAGTCCACGCTGAGCACCGTCGCCAGCGCGGACACCCCGAAGCTCACGAGGCCGTAGAGCACGCCCCACATGATGTAGGTGAGCATCTTCGCGGACAGCGCGGTCAGCCGGTTCGGCGCGGTGAGGAACGTCGTCGTGATCGTCTTGCTCCGGTACTCGCCCGCGAGCGCGAACACCCCGAACAGCGCCGGGATGATCTGCGCGATGTTGACGCCGTGCGCGATCGCCAGCATGCCCACCGGCAGCGCGTCCGCGTTCAGGCCGACCGACGCGGCGATCTCCCTCGCCGTGCCGCGCCCGATGTAGGAGGCGAAGTTGTTGGTGATCCGGCCCCAGACGAACGTCAGGCCGAACGACACCACCACGAGCGGGATGAGCAGCACCCACCAGGTGTTGAGCGTCAGCGTCTTGCGGAACTCCGCCTTGATCAGGTTCCCCATCAGCGCTGGCCTCCCCAGCCGTCGTGCTGCCCCTGCTGCTGTTGCGGCTGCGGCTGTGGTGGTGACTGCTGTTGTTGCGGCTGCCCTGGCTGATACCCCGGCGGCGGCCCCTGCTGCTGATACCCGGGTGGCGGGCCGTACCCCGGCGGGACCTGCTGCTGAGGCGGCCCGTATCCGGGCGGTGGTCCCTGCTGGTACGCGGGCGCGCCCGCGTACTGACCCTGGGTGAGCTGGAAGAACAGCCGCTCCAGATCGGCGGTCTCCTCCTGCATCCCGTACACCGCGATCCCGGCCTTCGCCGCAAGGTCACCGATCTGCTGCACCGACGACCCGCTCACCGCGACCCGCCCGTCCGGCGTCGGCGTCACCTGCGTGATCCCGTTCTCCTGCAAGGCTTTCGCCAGCCCCGCCGCGTCAGCGGGCTGCACCAGCACCCGCGACTGCTGGCTCTTGCGCAGCTGATCGAGCGAACCGTAGTACCGCGTCATGCCCTGGCTGATGATGACGACCTGGTCGATCGTCTGCTCGACCTCGTTGAGCAGGTGACTCGACACCAGCACCGTCCGGCCCTGCTGCGCGTACCCCCGCAGAAAGTTCCGCAGCCACAGGATGCCCTCCGGATCGAGCCCGTTCGTCGGCTCGTCGAGCACCAACACCTGCGGGTCACCCAGCAACGCCGTCGCGAGCGCCAGCCGCTGCCGCATACCGAGCGAGAACCCGCCCGCCTTCCGGTCCGCCGCCGCGCCGAGCCCCACCAGCCCGAGCACCTCGTCGGCACGCTGATCCGGGACACCGATCGCCGCCGCGTACACCCGCAGGTGATTCCGCGCGGTCCTGCTCGGATGGAACCCTTCGTTCTCCAGCACCGAACCGACCACCCGCGCCGGATTGCCCAGCTGATCGTGCGGGCGGCCGTTGATCGTCGCCACCCCCGTCGTCGGCGTGACCAGCCCCAGCAGCATCCGCAACGTCGTCGTCTTACCGGCGCCGTTCGGGCCGAGGAAGCCCGTCACCGAGCCCGGCTCGACCGTGAAGCTCAGGTTCTGCACCGCGTTGACCGGGCCGAACTGCTTGCCGAGGTTCTGCACCACTATCCGGCCGCTGCCGTCGTGCATACCGTCCCCTTTTTGTCACCCGAGGTTGAATCGGGCGCCATCCTGCCTCACCCGGGCCGAACGTGCGTGCGGAACGCCCCTAACCGTGCCCCGGCGACCTCCGTCACGTTCGCCCGCGGTGCGGCCCACGTAGCTCTCCGTGCCCGAAACCCCCGATTTTCGGCTGGTGAAGACGTACTTGCCGTGAGCTACACAACGAAATCGGCAGTTTGTGCACCCCGGTGCAGCGAACTCGGCGCGCATTACTTAGACTGGAACACGGCGGCCCGCTCCCAGTGACCCCCAGGCTGGTTGAGCGGGTCGCCCTTATCTTGTTCGCGCTTCGCGCTTCCCAAGGTCCTTGTACTACCCGGGGGCCGAGCCCCCGGACCCCCACGGTGCGGCAACTTCCGACCCAGCGTGGTTCCTTTGGCATCGGAGTCGGCTTCGGGCCTGGCGGCCCTGGCCTTGTTGTCACTTCTGACCCAGCGTAAGAGTGAGGGCCCCTCGAGGTGTGGCTCTAGGGGCCCTCAGCGGGAAAAGGGTCTGGGTTAGGCGAGGACGGTGGCCAGGTCGGTGTGGGGGAGAGAGTGGGCGACGGCGACGGGTTCGTTGGTGAGGTGGCCGTCGTGGGTGTTCAGGCCCTTGGCGAGGGCGGCGTCGGCGCGGAGAGCCTGCTGCCAGCCGTGGTCGGCGAGCTGCACGGCGTAGGGCAGCGTCACGTTCGTCAGGGCGTAGGTCGAGGTCCGCGGCACCGCGCCGGGCATGTTCGCGACGCAGTAGAAGACCGACTCGTGCACCTGGTAGGTCGGGTCGTCGTGCGTGGTCGGCCGCGAGTCGGCGAAGCAGCCGCCCTGGTCGATCGCGATGTCCACCAGCACACTGCCCGGCCGCATGCGCGCGACGAGGTCGTTCGACACCAGCTTCGGCGCCTTCGCGCCCGGCACCAGCACGGCGCCGACGACGAGGTCGGCCTGCAGCACGGATTCCTCGATCGACAGCCGGTTCGACGTCACGGTCCGGATCCGGCCCCCGAAGTCGTTGTCGATCTGCCGCAGCCGATCCACGTTCGTGTCCAGGATCTCCACGTCCGAGCCGAGGCCCAGCGCGACGCGCGCGGCGTTGAGGCCCGCGACACCGCCGCCGATCACGACGACCCGCGCCGGGTGCACACCGGGGACACCGCCCGGCAGCACGCCGCGGCCACCGCTCGGCTTCATCAGCGCGAACGCGCCGACCTGCGGAGCCAGCCTGCCCGCGACCTCCGACATCGGGGCCAGCAGCGGCAGCGCGCCGTTCGGCTTCTGCACCGTCTCGTAGGCGATCGCGGTGACGCCCGAGGACAGCAGCGCGTCGGTCAGCGGCCGGTCCGCGGCGATGTGCAGGTAGGTGAACAGCACCTGGCCCGAGCGCAGGCGCGGGTACTCCTCGGCGATCGGCTCCTTCACCTTGAGGACGAGCTCGCCCTCGGCCCACACCTCGTCGGCGGTGGCCAGGATCTTCGCGCCGGCGGACACGTACTCCTCGTCGGAGATGGACGAGCCGACGCCCGCCCCGGTCTCCACGAACACGTCGTGGCCGTGGGTGACCAGCTCGTGCACACCCGCGGGGGTGAGCGCGACCCGGTACTCGTGCCGCTTGATCTCCCGGGGAACGGCGATACGCACTGCTGCCTCCTGAGGCGGGTTCTGCGTGTGCAAGTCGTGGTGCCACTCACGGTGATGTACCCGGACGGCGGTGTCATCATGCTCCGAGAACAAAGTTCGGCGGAAAACCTGGTGCCGTGAGAACAGTGTTCTTGACCTCGAGTCCGGTCGAGGTTGCACGCTGTGTGCCTGCTGATCCGGTGAGGGAAGGGTGTTCATGCGCGCGGTGTGGCTACGAGAGTTCGGCGGGCCCGAGGTGCTCGTCCCGGGGGAGGCACCCGATCCGGTGGCGGGACCGGGGCAGGTCCTGATCGAGGTGGCGTTCGTCAACGTCACCTTCGTGGAGACGCAGTTCCGGGCCACGGGCGCCGGCCCGTACCGGGCGGAACTGCCGATGATCCCGGGCAACGGCGTCGGCGGGGTGATCAGCGCGGTCGGGTCCGATGTGGACTCCGCGCTGATCGGCAGGCGCGTGGTGACCTCGACCGGGGGTTCCGGGGGCTACGCGCAGCGGGCGGCGGTGGACGCGGCGACGGTGTTCGCGGTGCCGGACGAGCTGGACACCGACGTCGCGGTGGCGCTGCTCGCCGACGGCAGGACCGCGACCGGTCTCGTCCACGCCACCCGCGTCGCGCCGGGGGAGCGGGTGCTGGTCGAGGCCGCGGCGGGCGGGGTGGGGAGCCTGCTCGTCCAGCTCGCCAAGGCGGCGGGAGCCGAGGTCGTCGGTGCGGCGGGCGGGGCGGAAAAGGCCGCGCGAGTACGAGAACTCGGCGCGGATCTCGCGGTCGACTACCGCGAACCGGACTGGGCGGAGCGGGTGGGCGCGGTGGACGTCGTCTTCGACGGAGTCGGCGGGGCGGTCGGCACCACGGCGTTCGGGCTGCTGCGTGCAGGCGGCCGGATGGCGATGTACGGGCTCGCCAGCGGGACGTGGGCCGAAGTGTCCGAAGAGGACGCTCAGGCGCGCGGGGTGACGCTGGTGCGTTCGATCGGCGGGCCGGAGGAAATGCGGGCGTTCACCGAATCGGCGCTCGCCGAGGCGGCGCTGGGCAGGCTCGCCCCGGTGATCGGGCAGCGGTTCCCGCTCGACCGCGCCGCCGACGCGCACACCGCGATCCAGACGCGCGGGACCGTCGGCAAGACCCTGCTGGTGGCGTGATGGACGTCGGGATCACCTTCACCGCGCGGGCCTTCGGACCCGAGGGCGCGACCGGAAGATCTGTGCCGCGCGAACGGAATCCGGGCTACTCGCCGAGCCGCGGCGGCCGGTAACGTCCTTTGTGGATTGTGATGCCGTGAAGGCCCCCTTCACGGCGCTGAGTGCTGTAAAGGACCCCTTCAGAGCGGTCCGGTACGCCGAGGGACCTCCTCGCCACGGACAAACCGGTCAGCTCCACCGCAACGCGACCAGCTGGGTGATCAGCGCCAGCCGCACATCGGGATCGTCGAGGTCGAGCGGGACCAGTTCGAGCAGCCGCCGCATCCGGTAGCGCAGGGTGTTGGGATGGATCCGCAGTTCCCTGGCCGCCGCGCGCGGGTCGCCGGGGTGCCGCAACCATTCGTACAACGTGTCGGCGTAGCCCGCGCGGTTCGCCTGGTCGTGGGTGTGGAGCGCTTTCAGCGGTCCCAGGTCGGCCACCTTCGCCGCCGCGCCCGACGTCGCGGCGCGGTGCAGGGCGAGCGCGGTCCACACCTCCTCGAAGGCGACCACGTGCTCGTCGACCAGGTCGGCGCGCAGGAGCCCCAACGCTTCGTCGGCCTGCGCGCGCGACACGGCGAGATCGCCGATTTCCCCTGCCGACCCCGCAGCGGCTCGCAGGATGCCGCCCCGGCGCTTCGCGGGTTGCTCGGTCAACGCGGTCCGCAGCTCGCTCCAGCCACCCGGGCCGGTGGTGTCCGGCACGACGGCGTAGAGCAGGCCGCCCAGTTCCGTGGCGACCGGACGGCGGCCGATGCCCTGGGAAATCCGTTCCAGCAAAGCCAATCGCGGGCCTTCGGCGTCCCGGCCGTCGCCGCCTGCGACCTCGATGACGACCACGCGGTGGGGTTCGTCGGACAGGTCCAGCTCGGCCATTGCCTTACGCGGCGTCGCGCGTCCTTCGAGGACGGCGCGCAGGAGTTCGGCGGTGGCGCGGCGCTGCGCGTCGGTGTGCGCGCGCCGACGGAGCAGATGCAGCGCGACGACGGGGGCGGCGTCGGCGAACGCGGCCGCGCGCTCCTCCGACACCGGTCCCGCCACGACCGCCCACATCGAACCGAGCAGTTCGCCGCCCATCCGGATCGGCACGATGAGCCGGGGCAGTGTGCCGTCGCGCTGGGCGGGCACGAAGATCGTCTGCCTGCCGCGGGAAAGCTCCCGGAACACGCCACGGGAGCGGAAACGCGCCAGCACGTCGTCGGGGATGCGGCGGCCCATGATCGTCGCGACGCGCGCGGGGTCGGTCAGGTCCTGCCGCGCCGAGTAGGCGAGTACGCGCGAGTTCGTGTCCTCGATGGTCACCGGCGCGTCGACGACCGCGGCCACGGCGTCGGCGAGGCGGAACAGGTCGCCGGAGCCGGGATCGCCGCCGTTTTCCAGCGACTCCGACTCGTCGGCGAGCGCGTCGAGGACGGTGCGGAGCAGCCACACCAGCTGCGCCCACGACGTCGCCGCGTGCACCTGGACCAGTGCGATCCCGGCCGACTTCGCCGCGCGCTTCACCGTCGGCTTGGCCGCGAGGGGCGGCTTCAGCAACACCGCCGCGGCACCCTGGCGCGCACTCGCCTTGACGAGTTCGGCGGCATCGGCCGCCTCCGTGACGGCGACGCCCAGCACGAGGTCGCCGCCGGAGAAGCTGGACGATCCGCCGGGTTCGGCGATCACGACGTCGGCGACGGCGGGCGGGTCTTCGGGCAGCTGGAGCGCGTGGAGCAGCGTCGGCCCCACCCTGTCGACCACGTTGCGCACCGAGACCACGGAGACATTGTGTCCGACCCGCCGGTCGCCCGCTCGATACCGGCATCCTCGACGTGGCGATCAGACCTGGGGCGGGGTGCGCGCGTCGATGTCCTCGGGCGTGAACCGCTCTCGTTTCGTCGTGAGCGCCCACCGATGCCCGTCCGGGTCGACGACGCGCCCGTAGCGCTCGCCGAAGAACAACTCCTCGACCGGAGCCTCGACCCGCGCCCCGGCGAAGACCGCGCGGCGCGCGACGTCGACGAAGAGCACGGTCCCGTCCGGCAGCGCCGTGCGGAACAGCTCGATCGCGTCGAACGCCTTGGTGTAGAAGGAAAGCGCCGCGTCGACGTCACGGACGAACAGATGGGGGACCAGCCCGAGCGTGCGGCTCACGCGCTTTCCGCCGGGCCTTCGAGGAGCCCGGCCTCGCCCGCCGCCGCGACGAGCCTGGCCAGCAGTGCGGCCTCGCGCGCCACGGCTTCGCGACCGGCGGGGGTGAGGCTGTAGTAGCGGCGGCGGGAATCGGCGCTGTCGCCGGGTACCTCCTCGACGAGCCCGTCGGCGGCCAGCCGGGTCAGCGTGCGGTAGAGGGTCCCGGGGCCCAACTGGACGGCCCCGTCGGTGATGTCGCCGAGGAAACCCATGATCCCGTAACCGTGTGCGCGGCCGAGCGGCCCGTTCGCCATGGCGAGCAGGACCTGGAACGCCGCGGGGGTGAGCGGTGGGTTGCCTTCGGCCATCCCGGCAGTCTACAGTCCGAACTGGTTGTATCCATGGTGGATATATCCGGGAAGAGAGGGAGACGTCCATGACGATCCAGGGGGTCACCAAGGTCGTGCTGGGAGTCCGGGACCAGGCGCGGGCGAAGAAGTTCTGGTCGGAGATCGTCGGCTTCCCGGTCACCACCGACGCGCCCTACGGCGACGACATCGAGAAGACGTACGAGGAACTCTCGGCGAAGGGCGTCGAGTTCCCAGTCAAGCCGGAGAAGCAGCCGTGGGGATGGTGGGCGATGTTCGTGGATTCCGAGGGGAACCGCTTCGCGTTGCAGCAGAAGGACTCGTGAGCGTCCCAGCCGGTCAGAACGCTCACGAGCCACTTCTCATCGGCTGAGCACCCGCCCCAGCACGTTCCAGAGCTCCCCGGCCGGATCCGCGACCGGCTCGACGCCGCGCCACGCGACGATCCCGTCCGGCCGCACCAGGCTCGCGCCACCGGTCGCCAGGCCGGAGCGCGCGGCGGACGAAGCGTTCAGCACGTGGCAGACGAGCCGGATTCCCGTCTCGGCCGCGATGTCGGCGACCGCCGGGCACCACCGCGACCCGTCCTCGGCGCACAACACCACCCACTCGTGCCCGAAAACGTCCACAGTGGACTTGGTGAAGCCGTCGACCGTGATCGGGACGTCGGGGAAGCGGAAGCCGGGTCGCCCGCTCGGCTCCAGCGGGTTCTCGCAGAGGGCCGCGTCGTCGTCCTCGGCGAGGACGGCGGTCGACCGGTAGCGGAAGCCGAGCACCGCCGCGAACGGATCCTCGGGCGGCGCCAGATCGGAGACGTCGAGATCCGGCCGCATTCGCTCCTTCAGGTTGTGCAGCGAGGCGTTCACGATCATCTCGGCGATCGGACGACGCTCGGCCTCGTAGGTGTCGAGCAGTTCGTCGCCCGCGTCGCCGCGTAACACCGCCGCCAGTTTCCAGGCGAGGTCGGCGCCGTCGCCGACCGCGGTGTTCCCGCCCTGCCCTCCGGTCGGCGGCGTCACCTTCGCCGCGTCCCCGATCAGGAACACCCTGCCGGAGCGGAATCGCTCGGCGATCCGCGCCGCGATCTCCCACGGGCCGGTCCACTGGATCCGTGGTTCCAGTTCGGGAAGATCGGTCGCCAGCCGGATCAGCTCGACGATCCGCTCCGGCGGGAAGTCCGCCGGGCTCTGCCCCTTCTCCGGGAAGTAGTCCAGGGAGAACACATACCGGTTGGGAATGTCCGTATTGGACAGACCGCCGACGAACTCCGGGTGCTGCAGGTAGAACAGGTCGGTGATGCCCGGCTTGACGCGATCCCCGAGGTCCGCGTCGAACACGATGCCGAGGTTGTGTCCCAGTACGCCCTTGCCCTGGGTCGTGATGCCGAGGTTTTCCCGGATTCCGCTGCGCCCGCCGTCGGCCGCGACGAGGTAGCCGGCGCGCACCACGGTTTCCTCGCCGGAATCGCGATGGCGCAGCGTCGCCGTGACGCCGTCCGCGTCCTGGGTGAACGCGATCAGTTCGGTGCGGAAGCGTACCCGCGCGCCGAACTTTTCCGCCTGTGCCAGCATGATCGGCTCGACGACCTCCTGGCCCGCCATCCCGAACGGCATCGACGTGGCCGCCGAGAAGTCCGGCTCGTTGAAGTCGTCCATGATCCGGTTGAACACCGGGCCGGCCAGGCTCGACGCGACCGTGATGCGCAGCCCTTTCGACGCGCGCGGGCTCGCGTTCAGCACCGCGTCGTCGATCCCGGCCCAGCGGAACAGTTCCATCGTGCGCGGGGTCTGCCCGGTCGCCCTCGTGTGGATGGCCGTGCTCGCGTGCCGCTCGACCGTCAGCACGTCGATTCCCCGCTGTGCCAGGAACATCGTCGCCGACAGCCCGCCGAGCCCGGCGCCGACGACGAGGACCTGTACCCGCTCCTCCATGATTATCTCCCTGCCTGTGAATTTTGATCCCAGAGATATCTTAGCTAGAGAGATAATTCTGTCAACTCCCATCTCGTGGGAGCCCTTGGGCTGCTCCGTTCGGCCCAGCTAGCTTCGAGTCCCAGCTGGTTTCGAATCCCTGTCGACCCCTTGAGCCGCAAGGAGAATCCATGAGTGCCGACGCATCCGAGACTGCTGCGTGGTCCTTCGAGACCAAGCAGATCCACGCGGGCGCGGTGCCCGATCCGGCGACCGGCGCGCGGGCGACACCGATCTACCAGACGACGTCGTACGTCTTCCGCGACAGCCAGCACGGCGCCGACCTGTTCAGCCTCGCCGAGGCGGGCAACATCTACACGCGCATCAACAACCCCACCCAGGACGTGCTGGAGCAGCGGATCGCCGCGCTCGAAGGCGGGGTCGCCGCGCTGGCTTTCGCCTCGGGCACGGCGGCGACCACCGCGGCGATCCTGAACCTCGCGAACGCGGGCGACCACTTCGTCTCCAGCCCGGCGCTCTACGGCGGCACGTACAACCTTTTCCACTACACACTGCCGAAGCTGGGCATCGAGGTGTCGTTCGTCGAAGACCAGGACGACCTCGACCAGTGGCGTGCCGCCATCCGCCCGAACACCAAGCTCCTCTTCGCCGAGACGCTGGCCAATCCCGGCAGCAACGTCCTCGACATCCGCGGGGTCGCCGACGTCGCGCACACGGCGGGCGTCCCGCTCATCGTGGACAACACGGTGCCGACGCCGTACCTGCTGCGGCCGATCGAGCACGGCGCCGACGTCGTCGTGCATTCCGCGACGAAGTACCTCGGCGGGCACGGCACGACGGTGGCCGGGCTGCTCGTCGACGGCGGGACGTTCGATTTCGGCAAGGATCCGGCGAAGTTCCCCGGCTTCACCGAGCCCGACCCGAGCTACCACGGCCTGAAGTTCTGGGAGGCGCTCGGGCCCGGCGCGTACGCGGCCAAGGCACGCGTGCAGCTCCTGCGCGACACCGGCGCCGCGATCGCACCGCTCAACAGTTTCCTTATCCTGCAAGGAATCGAGACGCTGTCGCTGCGCATCGAGCGGCATGTGTCGAACGCGCGGGCGCTCGCGGAATGGCTGGAACAGCGCGACGAGGTCGAGAAGGTCTACTACGCCGGTCTGCCGTCCAGCCCGCACCACGCGGCGGCGCGGAAGTATCTGCCGCGGGGTGCCGGCGCGGTACTGTCGTTCGATCTGCGCGGCGGTGTCGAGGCGGGACGCGCATTCGTCGACGGGACCGAATTGCACAGTCAGCTGGTTAACATCGGTGACGTGCGAAGCCTCATCGTGCATCCGGCGTCGACCACGCACAGCCAGCTTTCGCCGGAGGAGCAGCTGTCCAGCGGTGTCACGCCCGGTCTCGTGCGGCTCGCCGTCGGGCTGGAGGGGATCGAGGACCTGAAGGCCGACCTCGAAGCCGGATTCCGGGCGGCGAAGGCGGTCCTATGAGCGATACCGGTGTCCCGCCCGTCACGGGAGCGTGGCGGGCGGGGGATCCACTGGGCCGACGCCAGTGGATCACCGGCCCCGGCCCGCTGCGGCTGGAGGCCGGTGGCGTGCTGCCGGAGTTCGCGATCGCCTTTGAGACTTGGGGAACGCTGAACCGGGACGCGTCGAACGCGATCCTCGTCGAGCACGCGCTCACCGGCGACAGTCACGCCGCCGGTCCCGCCGGGCCCGGACACCCCAGCCCCGGCTGGTGGGACGGGCTGATCGGGCCGGGACGGGCGCTCGACACCGGCGAATTCTTCGTCGTGGTCCCGAATGTGCTCGGTGGTTGCCAGGGCTCGACCGGGCCGTCCTCGCCGGATCCGGACGGCCGCGCCTGGGGCAGCCGCTTCCCCGCGGTGACCGTGCGCGACCAGGTGGCCGCCGAGGCGGTACTGGCCGACGCGCTGGGCATCGAGCGGTGGGCCGCCGTGCTCGGCGGTTCGATGGGCGGGATGCGCGCGCTCGAATGGGCGGTCGGTTTACCCGAGCGGGTCGCATCGGTCCTGGTGCTGGCCTCGGCCGCGCGGGCGTCGGCCGAGCAGATCGGCTGGGCGGCGCCACAACTGCACGCGATCCGCGCGGACCCGCATTGGCACGGTGGCGACTACTACGGTTTCGGCGCCGGGCCCGCGGCGGGGCTCGGCATCGCCCGCCGGATCGCGCATGTCACCTATCGGAGTGAACCCGAACTGGCGGAGCGCTTCGGCGGCCGGTATCAGGACGGCGAGGACCCGCTGCGCGCCGGGCGGTTCGCCGTGGAGTCCTATTTGGACCATCACGCGGACAAGCTGGTGCGGCGCTTCGACGCGGGCAGCTATGTCGTGCTGACGGAGTCGATGAACACCCACGACGTCGGACGGGAC
This sequence comes from Amycolatopsis sp. NPDC059027, assembly GCF_042739735.1. Taxonomy (NCBI): domain Bacteria; kingdom Bacillati; phylum Actinomycetota; class Actinomycetes; order Pseudonocardiales; family Pseudonocardiaceae; genus Amycolatopsis; species Amycolatopsis sp. NPDC059027. Next base: position 20,496 of record NZ_JBHYIK010000113.1, read on the forward strand.
CGCGGCGGGGTGGCCGCCGCGCTGGGCCGGGTGCGCGCGCGGGCTGTGGTCGCGGGCGTCGACAGCGACCGGCTGTACCCGCCGTACCAGACGGCGGAAATCGCGCGCGGAATCGCCGGGGCGGGAGAGGCGTCGGTGATCGCGTCGCCTTACGGGCACGACTCGTTCCTGATCGAGACCGACCAGATCGCCGCGCTGGCGAAGTCGCTGCTGGGGTAGTCGGCGGCGAGGTGCTGAAGGACGCTTTCAGTGCGTTGGCCGTGCTGAAGGACGCCTTCATTGCATCGAGTGCACCGAAGGCGTCCTTCAGCACATCCGAGGCTCACTGATGTCCCGAACGACGCGTTCGAGACGATCAACGTCCTCAACGC
>NZ_JBHYIK010000114.1:0-4447 GCF_042739735.1 Amycolatopsis sp. NPDC059027
TCCTTGAGGGACTCTGGGTCCCTCAAGGAGGCCCCCACGGCTTTGCGCTGCGGGCGGCGGGGCGGCTCTGCGCGGCGGCACCGAGGGACGCCCCGGGTGCGTTCAACGCACCGAGGGACGCCCTCGCCGCACCCAACGCACCGAAGGCGTCCCTCGGTGCGTCCGGCCCCACACGCCGGGTTCGCGCGAACGTCCCGAACGACTGCTCGGCGGGTCGGCGCGGTCATGAGCCCCGAAACCATGCGGAAGCGACCCAGGGAAGGTCCGTGAAGGCCTCCATACCGGCGTTGAGCGCCGTGAAGGAGGCCTTCACGAACTTTCAGGCGAGGCGTCAGCAGTGTGGGGTGGAGCCGGGGGTGGAGAGGCGCGGGGCGGCGCCGGTGGTCGTGGTGGTGTCGGTGACGCAGTAGCCGTCGACGTTCTGGAAGCCGACGTCGAACGGGCTCTTTCCACCGCGCTGCACGGTGAACCGGTCGAAGGCGATACCGGAGCTGTTGTTCGCGATGATCGCCGGGCGGCCGTCGTCCTTCGCGAATTTCACCGCACCGCCGTCGAACCGGATGCCGGACGCGTAGTGCAGGTACCAGCCGAACGCGGGGCGCGTGCCGATGCTCTTCGGGTTGTAGTCGGTGGCGTTGTTGCTCGGCACATCCGTGGACATCGTTCCGTTGCCGCCCGGCACGGTGAGATCGACGTTCGTGAACCGCACATCGCTGACCCGGTTCGCGGTACCGGCACCCCAGATCGTCGGGCTGAACGACCCGCCACCGGTGTAGGTGCCCTTGATGTTCTCGAAGGTGATCCCGCTGATCGAACCGACACCCGGATCGTTCCCGCACCGTTTCCGGGTCCCGATCTTCAGCATGATCGGCGAGTACGTCCCGGACATCGTGATGTTCCGGTAGTGCACGTCGGAGATCTTCGCGCCGTCCATGGAAACCATGCCCAGCCCCGATTTGTGCGCCCCGGTGATGACGACGTCGGAGAACTGGTACCCGGTGAAGTCACCACAGGTTTCCGAGCCGAACATCAGCGCGTTGCAACACACCGCCGAGAGTTTCGCGCCGGTCACCGTGACATCGCCGTTCGGGAGCTTCTTCCCGAGCGCGTAGTCGCTTTTGAACACGAGCGCGTCGTCGTTCGCGGCGACCGTGATGTTCGTGATGCGCACGTGTGTGGTGCTGATGATGTTCCAGCCGTCCCGGTCGCCCGCCGTATCGATGACCAGGTGATCCGAGACGACGTTCTTACAGCCGTTGATCAGCGCCGCGAAATGTCCGCCACGCCGCAGCTTGATCCCGTTCAGGGTGAGACCGTCGCACCGGGTCAGCGACAGGATCTTGTCGGCCTCGCCGCTTTTCGGGTTCCCGGTGATCAGGTGGCCGCCGCCGTCGATCGTGCCGGAGCCGGTGAAGGCGATGTTGGTGAGTCCGTCCCCGAAGAACATCGCGTCGTGGAAATGGCTGTGCCCGTAGTCCTGGTACTCGTCCCACTGATTGGGTTCGGCTTTGTCGTACGTCTTCGCGCCGTCCCCGAGAATCGTGGCACCGGCGTCCAGCTGGATCGTGACGTTGCTCTTCAGGTGGACCGTGTTGGCCGACTTGTAAGTACCGGGCGGAAAACGCACGGTCCCACCACCCGCGCCGCCCGCCGCGGTGATCGCCTTGTCGATCGCCGCGGAATCGTTGGCGGAGCCGTTTCCCTTGGCGCCGTAGTCCTTGACGTCGACCACGCCACCGGACACCGCAGCAGAAACCTGCGTACCAGCGAGGACCAGTCCGGCCGCCATGAGCAACGCGACCAGGCCTTTTCTCTTCGTTTTCACGGGGATACCGCCTCTGTCGTGAGGAGAATTTCGGGACACGACGGCGGAAAGCCCAGAATACGAGTAAGGAGGGTCCCGCACCACCCCCAGATGGGCGCGGGACCCTCCCGGTGTTCCACCCACGGTGAAACAGCCTCGAGGAGACGGAACTCAGACAGCGGACGAGACGCCCGAGTTCCGTCCTGTAACCCGCGTCACACCTTCTGCAAACCGGGTTTGCCCGCCTGCACGGCGAAACCGACGTCCGGCTTGATGGTGATCTTCGCGGGGTCGTGCTCGGTCGTGTCGGACACGACGACGAAGTCGGCCCGCAGCTGCGCGGCGGTGGCGTCCACCCGGACGTAGCCGCGCTTTCCCTGGCAGTACTTGATGTGCGGGTTGTTCGCCAGCCACGCCGCGCTGGGCGGGGTCGCGGTGTCGCTGTTGCTCGTGACCGAAGTGGTCACCAGCTCCGAGCCGACGATCGGGTCGCTGTGGTCGTAATAGTCCTTGCGCAGGTCCGCGGCCCAGTGCCGGTGGACGTCGCCGGTCAGTACGATCGGGTTCGGCACCTTGCGATCGATCCAGCCCTGGGTGATGCGGTCGCGGGAGGCCTGGTAGCCGTCCCAGGAATCCGGGCTCTCGCAGGTGTCCTTCTTGCCGTCGCCGTCGCGCTGCGCGAAGAACACTTGCTGGCCAAGGAAATCCCAGGTCGCCGGATGCGTCTCGAACGCCTTGAGCAGCCACTGTTCCTGTGCCGAACCGGTGATCGTCCGCGCCGGGTCGCGGTAGGGACCGCACGCCGTGCCGGACACCTGCGCACTCCGGTACTGCCGCGTATCCATCATGTGGAAGCGCGCCAGGTTGCCCCACAGGAACTGGCGGTACAGCTGGATCGAGGCGCCGTTCGGCTTGGCCGTGGCCCGGATCGGCATGTGCTCGTAGAACGCCTGGAACCCGGCCGCCTTGCGCGCGGCGGGCGCGGGGCTGGTCGTGCCGTTCCAGTTGTTCATCACCTCGTGGTCGTCGAACACGACCATCCACGGGGCGAGCGCGTGCGCGGCCTGGAGATCGGCGTCGGTCTTGTGCTGCCCGTGCCGGGCCCGGTAGAGCGCGAGCGTGTCGGCGTCGTCCGGGACAGCGAGGCGACGCGGGTTGAGCTCGGCCTTGGCGCGGCCGGACTTCTTCTCGTAGATGTAGTCGCCGAGGAACAACACCAGGTCGGGATTGTCGGCGACGACGCCCTTGTACGCGTGGTACCAGCCTTCCTCCCAGTGCTGACACGAGGTGAAGCAGTACCTCAGCTGGTTGACCGCGGCGCCGGCGGCGGGCGCGGTGCGCGTCCGGCCGACCGGCGAGAGGTAGCCGGACGTCTTGAAGCGGTAGAAGTATTCGCGCGCGGGCTCCAGACCCGCCGGTTCGACGTGCACGCTGTGTGCCGACGCCCTGGCCGCCGTCACCGTGCCACGCTGCACCACCGTCGTGAACGCCTCGTCCTTGGCGATCTCCCAGTCGACGGCATACGACGCGTCGGGCATTCCGCCGTAGCCGTCGGCGTTCAGCGGCGCGGGTGCGAGGCGGGTCCACAGCACGACGCTGTCGGGCAGCGGGTCGCCCGAGGCGACGCCCAGCTGGAACGGGTCGTGGATCGGCGGTGCCGCCGCGGTGGTGCGTGCGCTGGCCCACGACGGCAGCGACGCGGGCAGCGCGACGGCGCCCGCCGCGGCCAGCCCGCCCAGCAGCACCGATCGCCGGTTCACTCGGCCCATGGCAAAACCCCTTCGTGGGAACATTCAGTGGTGGGGACTTCGGTGGAAGAGAAAGCGCTTACGCGGCGAAGTCGGTGAGACCGGCGCTGCACGCTTCGAGCGTGGGATTCGTGGCCGCGTAATGGCCCACGCAGGCCTTGTAGAAGACCCAGCCGCCCTTGGGCACGGAAACGGCCTTGTCGACGACCGTGCCGTTGCCGCCGGAGTTCCACACGTAGAACGGGCCGGCGCCGCCCTTGAGCCAGTACGCGACCACGGCGGACTTGCCGTCCGCTTCGCTGTCGTACACCAGGAAATGCGCGTCCGAGGACCGGAACTGGCCCTCCCCCGCGCAGGTCCCGGCCGAGCACTGGGCGCTGCCACTGCCGACACCGCAATCGGGGGCGACGCGGGTGTCCGCGCCGGTCTTGACGTAGGCGTCGGAGATGTACCCGCCGAGTGCGGGCACGTAGTCCCACAGCGTCGAGGTCCCGAGCGGACCGGTCACCTTCGTGCCGGTGGTCTGGCAGTCGATACTCACCGTCGCGCCGTTGGCCACGGTCCGTACCGAGGTCGCCGCGGTGTTCGCCGCGCGACGGACGTTGAGGGGGTCACCCGCCGTGGTCACCGTCCCGGACACCGCCGCCGACGCGGGGAGCGCGCCGGCCAACGTCAACGCACCGGCCGTGGCCAGGACGATCCCGAAACCGGCGAGACGTCGTAACTTCGAACGCACCATGAGCCGAGCCTGACGAGCGGGCATACACGACTCGTACAAATCGCCGGTGCCCCGCGCCCCCCCGCGCGGGCCCCCCCACAGGATTACGCAAAAACCCCCAAACCCCCAAACACACGCGGCCCCGGGGGGATAGGCGCGCGGGGGGGCAGCGCCCCC
>NZ_JBHYIK010000114.1:4457-20803 GCF_042739735.1 Amycolatopsis sp. NPDC059027
GCCGGACGCCTGCGCGCTGGTCGCGGCGCGGGGCAGGCTGATGCAGGCGGCGCCGGGCCGGGGGGCGCGCGGGCCCCGCGCGCCCGCGCGGGGGACCACCGAATGGATCTAGCGAATCACCCAGAACGCCCATAGCATCCGGGCCATGGGGAACTTGCCGACTGGGGCGGCATCTCCCGCCGGGAACGCGGCTGTCCGCTTCCGGATCCTCGGCCCGCTCGAGGTGACGGTGAACGGCCAGGTGCTACCCCTCGGCGGGCCGAAACCACGGCTGCTCATGGCCGCGCTGGCCTTGCAGCCCAACGTCGTCGTGTCCACGGAAGTGCTGGTCGAGGTGCTGTGGCCGGAGACGGCGCCGCGCTCGGCGGCGGCCAACATCCGCACGTACGTGCACTCGCTGCGCCGGCGGCTCGCCGACTGCGCGCCGGAACTGGCCGATCGGATCAGCAGCCGCGCGTCGGGCTATCTGCTGACCGCCGAACCGGACGAGCTCGATCACGTTCTGTTCACCGGACTGGCCATGAACGCACGCAGCGTGCTCGAACGCGGCGAGCCCGAGGCCGCGCTCGGCCTGCTCGACCAGGCCGAGTCGCTGTGGCGCGGCGAGGTCCTCGAAGGCCTCCCGCACGATCACAGCTGGGGCGCGACTGTAGCCCGTCTGGGTGAATTACGGCTGTCGGTCCAGGAGCAGCGGCTCAAGGCCCGGATCGATGTCGGCCGCTGTGACGAGGCTGTCGCCGAACTCCGCGGCCTCGTGACCGAGCACCCGCTGCGCGAGGAACTCTGGGCTCAGCTGATCGCGGCGTTGCGCGCCGCGGACCGGACAGCCGAGGCGATCGAGGCGTACGAAGCCGCCGAGCAGGTCCTCGGCGATGAGCTGGGCGCGAAACCCGGTGCCCGGCTGCGCGAACTACGCGCCACGCTCGTCCCGGCCCGGGAAACCCCGGTGCTGCCCGAGGCTCCCGTCACCCCGGTCTGCCAGCTGCCGCTGGACCTGCCCGACTTCACCGGCCGCGACGACATCGTCGGCGACGTGGTCGCGCTGCTGCGCGAGCGCGCCAGCCGGGGCACTCCCGCCGTGGTCGTGCTCTCCGGGGCACCCGGCGTTGGCAAGTCCGCGATCGCGGTCCGGGTGGCGCACGCCGTGCGCGAGGTGTATTCCGACGGCCAATTGCACGTCGATCTGGCGGGCACGTCGTCCGCGCCGCGCGCGCCGATGGGCGTCCTCGCGGAACTGCTGCGGACGCTGGGAATTCCCGACGCCGGGCTGCCGCGCGAGCTGCCGGAGCGGGCCGCGCTGCTGCGCTCGCGGCTCGCCGGGCGGCGGATGTGCGTCGTGCTCGACGACGCGGGCAGTGCCGCGCAGGTGCGTCCGCTGCTGCCGGGCAGCGGGGCGTGCGCGGTGCTGGTCACCAGCCGCGTCAAGCTGCCGGACCTGGCGGGCGCCACGCCCGTCGACGTCGAACTGCTGCCCGAGCCCGAGGCCGCGCGGCTGCTGGAGGGCATCGTCGGCACCCGGCGGGTCGCGGCGGAGCCGGAGAGCGCGGCGATGATCCTGCGGCAGTGCGGTCACCTGCCGCTCGCGATCCGGGTCGCCGGGGCGAAACTCACGCACCGGCCCGGCTGGACGCTGCGGGTGCTCGCCGACCGGCTGCACGACGAACACCGGCGGCTGGACGAACTGCGTGTCGGCGACCTCGCCGTCCGCGCGAGCGTGACGCTGTCCTACGACCTGCTGCCGATGTCGGCGGCGACGGCGTTCCGCGGGCTCGGCGGGCTGGGCGCGGTCCAGTTCCCGGCATGGGTGGTCGCCGCGCTGCTCGGCAGGCCCGAGGCCGACGACGTCCTCGACGTGCTCGTCGACGCGCATCTGGTCGATCTCGTCGGTTCCGACACCACCGGCCAGCCGCGGTACCGGCTGCACGATCTGTTGCGCTGCTACGCCGTCGAACTCGCCGAGCAGGACGACGCGCGAAGATCGAGAGCCGCGACCAGACGGGTGCTGGAGGGCTACCTCGCGCTCGCCGTCGAAGCCGCGGCGCGGATGCCGATCCACTTCTTCGGCCAGTATCGCGACGAAGAGGCCGGGCATCCGCCGCTGCCGCCGGGGACCGACGGGCTGCTGGCCGATCCCGCCGCGTGGTTCGCCGCGGAACGGCACACCGTGGTCGCGGCCGTGACGCTCGCCGCGGAAACCGGCTGTGACGATCTGGCGTGGCGCCTGACCGCGGCGATGACGCCGTATTTCGACCTGCGCGGGCATCAGGACGACTGGCTGTCCACCCACGCTGTCGCGCTGGAAGCGGCGCGGCGTGCGGGAGCCGCGCACGGTGAGGCGATCATCCAGCGCAACCTCGGGCAGATCTTCCTCTACCAGGACCGGTACGCGGAATCGCAGGTGGCGTTCGAGCACTCGAAGGCGTTGTACGAACGGATCGGGGACGCGCAGGGCGCCGGGATCGCGCTGGCCGGGCTCGCCGCGATCGTGCGGATCCACGGCGACAACGAGACCGCGCTGGCGCACTGTCACGAGGCGCTGAAACTGTTCGCCGAGGCCGAAGACCGGCACGGCGAGGCCGTCGCCAGGATCGCGACGGGCGCGGTCTGGATGGCACGCCGCTGCTTCGCCGCGGCCGAACGCTGGATCCGCGACGGGCTCGAACTGTCCGTCGCCATCGGCGACCGGCACCGCGAGGCCCACGGGCTGAAGCGGCTCGCGCTGATGTACCAGCACAGGGGCAATCTGGCGGACGCGCGCGAGCACGTCGACCGCGCGATCGCGATCTTCTCCGAGCTCGGCGACGACCACTGCGTCGGTTACGCCAACCAGAACCTCGGCGAACTCTACTTGTACAGCGGGGATTTCGCGCACGCGCAGCTGTTGCTGATGAACTCGCTGAGCGTGCACCGGCGCAACGGCGACCGCCGCTCCGAGGCCGAGGTGTCGCAACTGCTCGGCGAGCTGCACGAGGCACTCGCCCAGCCGGAACGCTCGCGGACCTACTCCGAACGCGCGCTGGCGATCTGGCGGGAACTCTCCGCGCGCCCGCAGGAATCCGCCCTCGCCGACCGCCTCCGCGACCCCGATCCCCCGTCCCCCGAGGAGCCCCGAGGCCCCCGCCGCATCGCCTCCGCCTGACCCCTTCCAGCGATCTCGCCGGATCACGCGAGATCTCCGTCTGATCACGCGAGATCGCTCTTCGATCACGCGAGTGGCGTCTCTGATCACGCATATGTCGCGGAGCGGGTTTGTACAGATCGTGTACGCGGCGTGCGCAAGCTTCACCCGTTCTCATTCGTGTGGGTGAAGGGAGACCGGACATGGTCCGGAACGCGATGCTCCGCCGGGTCACCGCGGCGGTACTGGCCGCCGGGGCCGTCACGGCACTGGCCTCGACCCCGGCCACCGCCGGACCGGCGGCGCCGTCCGGGACCTGGCGGGCCGATCTGTCCACTGTGGACAACGACGACGTCAATGTGCGGGCCGACGGCGGAGTGCTGACGCTGGACAACGCCGCCTGGCACAGAACCGCGGCGGTGACCTCGGGCAGCGAGGGCAAGCTGCTGCTGGCCGAGCACCCGCTGGGCGGCCCGGCGAACCGCGTCGCCGCGCAGGTCGCCGCGGACACGCCCGCCGGAACCACGGTCGAGGTCGACGTCCGGGGCCGCACCGGCGCGAACGACTGGACGGAGTGGACTCCCGCGGACCAGGGCGCCGCGACGTTCGCCAAGCCGGTCGGCTCGGTGCAGGTGCGGATCTCGTTGTCCAGCACCACCGACGGCGTCCGTCCCACCGTCCGCGACGTCCGGCTCAGCGCCGACAGTGCCCCCCAGAACGCCCCCCAGAACGCCCCGCAGGCCAACGCCGTCGCGGCGGGAACCCCGTTGACGTACAAGGTTTACGGCACCCGCGAAGGTCTCGTCGGCGGTACCACCGCCAACGGGCACGTGATCACCTCGCGCGACCACTTCGTGTCGTTCCCGTCCGGAAGGTCGTTGTCCCCCAAGGGAACCGGCAACTACACCGCCCGAGTCTGCCGCACCGACAACAGCCGCTGCGAGTACGCGCCGGTGTGGGAGGTCGGCCCGTGGAACGAGCAGGACGACTACTGGAACCCGTCCGCGACGCGCCAGAAGTTCAAGGACCTGCCGCAGGGCAAGCCCGAGGCGCAGGCCGCGTACCAGGACAACTACAACGGCGGCAAGAGCGGGCTGGGCTACAAGGTGCAGAACCCGGCGGGCATCGACCTCGCCGACGGCGTGTTCTGGGACGGGCTCAAGATGTCCGACAACGGCTGGGTGAACGTGACCTACCTGTGGACCGGCTCCGGCCCGACCGGCGTCGTCACCACCGCCGGTGACCCGATGAACGTGCGCGCCGGCGCCAGCACCTCGGCCGCGGTCAAGGGGCTCGCGGCGAACCACGCCAAGGTGACCATCGAATGCTACGTCGAAGGGGACACGGTCACCGGCAAATTCGGCACCAGCAAGATCTGGGACCGGATCGGCCCCGGCCACTACGTTTCCGACACCTATCTGCAGACCGGCTCCGACAGCCCGGTCGCGCCGAAGTGCGCCTGACACCGCGAAGGTAAACGCCCTGATAACGAGTGCGGCTTAATTCCTCCAGCAGATCTTGAGCGGCGTATCGTTTACTACCACTACGGCGGGCCCGCCCCGCCGTTGACGCGAAGGCCCGGTGGACCCCCTGCACCGGGCCTTCGCCCTTTCGGGCATCCGGTCCCGTGATGACGACAATCGACGAGAACCACCACGACCCGACTGTCCTGCGACAACGGCTCAGTGGCGAAGTGCTCACGGCGGCCGACGACGACCACGACGCTCTGCTCATCGACCTGTCCGCGCTGCGGGCGATCACGGTCGCCCCGGTGGCCAGGACCGCACACCGTGCTGGCGGCACGACCTGGGCCGAGCTCGACGCCGCGACCCAGCGGCACGGACTCGCCGTCCCCGGTGGCACGGTCAGCGACACCGGTGCTCGACACCCTCGTCACGTACCTGCCCGGCAAATCCTCGCCGCTTTCGCTCGTGCCGATCTTCCCCTTGCAGGACGCGCACACGACGAAGGCCGCGGACGCGACGGCGTTCGGCGGCAACCGCACCCTGGGATTCTTCCGCCACAACGCCAACATCCGACCAGCGAATTCACATCCTTGAACAATCGCGGCACTAAAACCGGCCGAACGCGGCTATACAAACACGTCGCCATCATGGAAAACTCGGCGCGATCTTGTTCCCCACCGGATGGCGGGTACTCGTGAGCGTTTCCCGGCGGACCCTGTTGAGCACCGCGGCGGGTGCCGCGGTGGCCGCGACCAGCCTCTCCCCCACGGCCGCGGCGGCGGAAGACCTTTCGAGCCAAGAACATGCGCTGCGCACGGCAGCGGACTACGCCGTGACGAAGCTGCGCGCCGTCGCTCCCGGTGTCACGGCCTTTCCGGTCGGGACGAAGTTCGAGAAATGGACCTATTCGAGCAATGGCGACTGGGTGGGCGGGTTCTGGCCGGGAACGCTGTGGCTGGCGTGGCTGTACAGCGGCGACGAACAATTCCGTGCGCTCGCGCTCGCCTCGGCGGAGAAACTCGCGCCGCGCCAGAACGACACCGGCACGCACGACCTCGGATTCCTGTTCTACCCCTCCTGGGTCACCGCGTGGCGGCTCACCGGCGACGACCACTGGCGTGCCGGCGCGGTGCGGGCGGCGGATTCGCTGATCCAGCGCTACAACCCGCGCGGGCGGTTCATCCGGGCCTGGGGCAGGCTGGACGATCCGAAGAACGCGGGCCGGATCATCATGGACACGATGATGAACCTCGATCTGCTGGCGTTCGCGAGCAAGCAGACTCAGGACCCGAAGTACCTCGGCATCGCCACCGAACACGCGAAGACCGCGCAACGCGTGTTCCCTCGCCCGGACGGCTCGACGCCGCACGTGTTCGACTTCGATCCGGCCACCGGGGCGCCGATCGGCCCGGGCACCGTGCAGGGCTACAGCCCGGCGTCGTGCTGGTCACGCGGGCAGGCCTGGGGGATCTACGGGTTCACCACGATGTACCGGCGCACCGGGAACCCGGAATTCCTCGCCACCGCACGGAAACTCGCGGACTTCGCACTGAAGGCGCTGACGCCGGACCACGTGCCGGTGTGGGACTACCTCGCGCCGCAGCAGCCCTACGACGTCAAGGACGCGTCCGCCGGGGCGATCATGGCCTGCGGGCTGCTCGACCTGGCGGTCGTGGCGAAGCGACCGCAGTACCGCGAGGCGGCGCTGCGGCTGCTGACGGCGTTGTCCCGCACCTGCCTCACGACGCGCTCCACGCGAGCCGAGGCGATCGTGGCGCGCTGCACCCGCAACCGCCCCAGCGAGGACGGCGTCGAGATCTCGCTCCCCTACGCCGACTACTACCTGCTCGAAGGCATCCTGCGGGTGCTGCGGCCGCACGACGCCGACCGCGCGATCGACCTGTCCTCGGTCTGATCACGCGGCCGGCGCCCTCGGTGTTCAGTGGTGGTGCTGGGCGTGGACGACGGCGTGGCCGAGGCCGCGGCCGATCATCCACTTGTTGACCGGGACCGTCACCACGAAGGCGATGGCCAGGGAGATCACCAGCGACAGCCAGAACAGCACGCTGGTCAGCCCGGCGTCCATGGCGCCGGGGATCGCGACGATCACGGTGTTGTCGACGATCTCCATCACCGCGATCGACACCGTGTCCGCGGCCAGCGCGACCTTGAAGGCAGCACCGAGGCCGAGTCCCGACTTCAGCACGCCTCGCATGGTCAGCCCGTAGCCGAAGACGAACGCCAGCACGATCGAGAGCACCACGGTCGCCGCGTTGTGCAGGCCGAACGCGGTCCCCAGGATCATGCCGAGCACCTCGCCGATGGCGCAGCCGGTGAGGCAGTGCAGGGTCGCCGTGGCGGCCATCGACCAGCTGGCTCCGTGTCGCGTCTCGTTCATGCGGGCAACTATACCCCCCTGGGGTACTACCGCAAGAGAGACGACTTTCACGTCACCAGGCACGTCGTTCGCGGAATAACCAACGACGGGGAGCACCAATCCCCCCAGGGGTACCCAGCCGGAGCGGTCCGGACGCGGCGAGCGCGACAAACAAATGAGTAACCCTTTGCGTACTGCCCGTTGACCATCGTTACCTATTCCCCTACTTTCGCCCCAGGTCTCCACCGCGCGTAGACCGTTCGTGAGTGCTGTGAGGACCTGTGAGGAATGGGTGGGGATGCCGGCGCCGATGAAGACGCTCGTACTGGGTGTGGTGCTGCTTTCGGTGCTGTCCGCCGTGGCAGGCTGTGGCCGTCAGGCCGTGGACGGCGCGGCGCCGGGCAAGGAGCCACGTGTGGCGTTCGTGCCGAAGGTCGCGGGTATCCCGTACTTCGACGCGATGGACACCGGCGGCCGCGCGGCGGCGAAGCAGCTGGGCATCCAGTGGATCTCGAAAGGACCGTCCTCGGTGGACCCGGCGGCCCAGGTGTCGATCGTGCGGGACCTGGTCGGGCAGCGGGTGGACGTGATCGCGGTGGCACCGAACGACCCGATCGCGCTGGCCCCGGTGATCGCGGACGCCCGCGCCAAGGGCATCCACGTGCTCACGTCCGACACGGACGCGCCCGGCACGCAGCGCGAGGTGTTCGTCAACCAGGCGACCGCGGAGGGGGTGGGCACCGCGCTCACCGACGCGCTGATGGCCAAGACGGGCGGGAAGGGCAAGTACGCGATCGTGTCCTGCGGTCCCACCGCGGCGAACCTCAACGCCTGGATCGCGGTCCAGCGGAGCTACACCGCCGAGCGGTATCCGCAGGCCCAGCTCGTCGAAACGGTGTACGCCGGGGAGGACAAGGACAACGCCACCAGCCTCGCCAAGGAGCTGCTGGCCCGCCACCCGGATCTCACCGGGCTGGTCGGCGAGTGCACGACGTCCGCGCCCGGTGTCGCACAGGCGGTGCGGGACCAGCAGAAGATCGGGCAGGTGTTCACCGTCGGGGTCGGCACCCCGCAGGCGATCAAGCCCTATCTGCTCGACGGGTCGAGCTCTCAGTCGGTGCTGTGGAACGTCGAATCGCTCGGCTACCTGACCGCGTGGACGGGCAAGCAGCTCGCCGAGGGCAGGCAGCTCGCACCGGTCAACAAGGTCAGCCTCGAGCTGCCCGCGGTGAAATACGACGTGACGCAGCGGATGATCCTGCTGGGTGACCCGCTGCTGATCACCCAGCAGAACGTCGACCAGTTCAAGTACTGACCTACCGCACGGTGATCCTGACCGTGGCGGTGCTCGTCGCGGCGGGGAGCCGCCCCGTGTCGACGACCAGGTATTCGCCGTCGTCCTGGCGGCCGTCGGGCAGCAGCTTCGGCCCGAGCTGGTATGGCGGCGCGGAGTTCGTCACGTGGTCGATGCCGAAGTCGTTGTCGTTGGCCAATACCACGGTCCGGCCGCCGTCGGGGCTGAACACGCCCTCGATCTTGTCGTGCCCGAAGAACCCGCCCGCCGGGTCCAAACCGGACACCAGCGCGCCGACGTCCAGATGGAGTTTCTTCGACACCGGCTTGATCCCCGCGGCCGCGAGGTCGGCCGCAGCGGTCGCCGTGTCGTCGGTACCGACGTAGGCGTCGACGCTCTTGCCCTTGACCAGCAGACCGCCCTTCGCCGCGTCGTACGGCCCGGCCGTCGTGCGCGGGCCGGCGTCGGTGGCAGCGGCGAGGTCGATCTCGAACAGCTTCTTGTACGCGCCGGGCTGCGTGGCGCCGTCCCGCTCGTCGACGAGGAACCGGGTCGCCGACAGCGCGGTGATCTCGCTGACCGCCGTCTTGGTGTCCTTCGGATTGTCGAGCAGGTAAAGGAATTCGCGGGTGGCACGCGTGGCAAGGTCGACCGTGACGATCCGCACCGTGGTGACGTTGCCCGGTTTCTTGGTGAGATCGGGCTGCTGCAACGCGGACTGCATGATCCCCACCAGCGTCCGGCCGTCCGGGGTCAGCGTCAGGCCTTCCATGCCCTTGTTCGGCACGCGGTTCGCGAGTTCCTTCGGCAGCGAACCGTCGAAGGGCGACAGCCGCTCGATCGCGCGCCCGTCCCGGCCGAAGTGCGTGATGAACGGGCCGTACTCGTCCGACACCCAGAACGTGCCGTCCCGTTGCACGGCCAGCCCCTCGGAGTCGTAGCCGTTCGGGTCGGCGGCGAGTGGTTTCCCGGCCAGGTCGACGATCTTCTCGCCGGTGTTCGCCTGCGTGTTGACCCGCCCCGAATACGGCGTGCCGTCCGCCGCGCGCAGCGGAATCACCTTCTCCGGCACGGCTTTCCCGCCGTCCAGCCGGAACTTCCCGATCGCGGGGGTGAACGCGGGCAGCGGTTCGATCTTGCCGCCGTCCGGGCCGTCGACGTTCGGGCCGCGGTCGGTGAGCCCGTAGACCTCGTGCGGCGAGCCAGGCACCGCGGCCAGCGACGAGCCGTACGCGCCGCCCTTGATCTGGACGCCGCCGATGGTGGCCAGCGGCGCCACGTCCGCCGGGTACAGCTTCACCGCGTCGGACACCGTGTAGGTGAAGGAATCCGTGCCAGTGAACCCTGGCGCCGGGGTGTAGCGGAACGTGCCGGACGGGTCGATGCTCACCGAGCCGTGCGACGGCGCGGTGTGCCGCACCACCGACCCGAGCGGGCCGCGCAGCCGGTCGTTGGCCAGGACACCGTGGTGCCGCACATCGAGCGTCTTCCCGGCCCGTACGCGGTAGTGGTCGTCCCTGGCCTGCAGCCCCTGCGCCTCCGCTGTGCCCGCAGCGAGCACTGGCAGCGCCAGAACTCCCACCGCGGCAACGATTCTCGCCCGCTTCATCCGTCTCTCCTCCTCCGGCGTCGCACGACACCGGAGGAGGAGTCTGGGCGCCCGACATGGACGGATGCCGTCTTCGAGACGAAGGTGACGTTAACGACCACGCCGCACGTGGGTCGCGACCGCTCCCGCGCCGAGCACCAGTACCAAAGCGGTGACGCCCCAGCGACGCTGCGTTTTCACGCTCTCCGCGTGGGACCGCTTGGCATCGGCCGCCTGGCTCTGGCTCGGGGTCGGTGTCGCCGCCGGATGCGGCCGCTTCGAGGACGTCGGCGGCGTGGCTGGTGGCGCGGCGGGCGGCTTCGTGGCCGGAGGCGCCGAGGTCACCGGGGGCGGTGGTGGCTGTGGTGGCGGAACCACCGGGGCCACCGGCGGCGGCTCCACCGGCAACGGCGGCACCGGCGTCGGACTGGACGGCGGGCTCTTCGGCGGCTCGACGCTCGGCGGCGTGCTGGGTGGCGTGGTCGGCGGTGTGCTCGGCGGTGTAGTGGGCGTCGTCGGCGGCGTGCTGGGCGGGAGTGGCGGGCCGAGACAGCCCGCGGCGTCCGCGCTCACCAGCGGCGGGCCGGTCGCGACCTCGGTGACCGGGCCCGAACCGTCCCGCGGCAAGCGGTAGGTCACACTCCGGTGCCCGATCCGGTTCGCGGTGGCGTACAACGCGTCGTCCTTGCCGAGCACGACAGCGCCGTACGCGGTCGCGGGCGGGAAGCGCAGGCCCGGCCGTTCGGCGACGCGGCCGGTCGCCGGGTCGATGGTGACCACCGCGCTGCCACCGCGTGAGGACGTCGAGACGCCGTACAGCAACCCGTCGGCGGCGTCGTACGCGAAGTCGTCGACGCTGATGGCCAGCGCGATCGGGCGCAGCGCGACCTGGCCGACGACGCGGGCGTAGTCGGGGCTCGCCGGGTCGATGTCCACTGTGTACAGTTCGCCGTCCCGCCGCACGTACCAGGTTTTGCCCGCCACGGCGCCCGCGGTCGCGCCGGTGACCAGGCTCCACACCGGACGGCGCGCGCCCGCGCGCGCCACCGGGCCGAGGTCGGCGACCGCGTTGTGCCGGTCGATCGTCACCGCGTGCGCGCCGTCGGGGAACCGGCCCGCCGGGGTACCGTCCGCGACGGCGTAGACGAGGTCCTGTTTTTCCGCGTAGCCCATCGCGTTGACCCAGTAGCCGATCTTGGCCAGGGTTTCGGTGGCCCCGGAGGGTAGGGCGAGCCTGCGCAACGTCGACGGCGCGCCCTCGTGCTCGTTCTCGGCCTGCAGGACGACGCACTCCGCCGGCGCGCCCGCGGTGGACTCCGGCGGGGCGAGCGCGCCGGTCATCGCGAGCAGGCCCGCGACCGCGACGGCCGCCGCCAGAGCCACCCACTGTGCGCGCATGGCTCAGGAAAGCCGTTGCAGCGCCGCGCTGAACGCGTCCGCCGGGACCCTCGCGCCGCCGCTGAACGGGTTCTGCAGCTGGTAGATGGCGAACAGCAGCAACGTGACGGTACCGGCCAGGGTGGAGACGATGACGATGTGCGCGGCGAGCCTCGTCCCGCCGAAGAGGTTGGGCAGCAGCACCGAAATCAGGCTGCCGAGGATGAGCGCGAACCACACCACGCCCCCGACGTTGCGGTGCCCGGCGTTCTCGAGCCGGGTCTGGCGGGCCTGGAAGACCTCCCACAGCTGGGTGGTCGCCTGCTGCTTGCGATCGACGAGCCAGCCGTCCTGGCCGTCCACCTCGACGGCGGCCACCACCTGGCGCATCTGGTCGAGCTGCGACCAGCCGGTGTCGGGCACCTTCCCGCCGTCGGCCAGCCGCGGCCACTCCTGCTTCTCGACCGTGGTGACGTAGGCCTGTGCGAGCTGGCGCACCTTGTCCTTGACGTCCCCCGGCAGCGATTCGGCCGCCCATGTGGCGGCGATGACCCCGTTGGCCTCCTTGTACGAGTCCTCCCGCGCGGTGTTGACCGCGTCGAACAGCGAGATGAGCACGAACGCGACGAGCACCGCGTGCAGCCCGCCGATGATGGTGAAGACCTGACCTGCCGCGTCGTTGTTGTCCCGGCGCCCCTCGTCCCAGCCGAACCGGCGGACCAGGTAGCCGATCACCCCACCCACGACGGCGGCCCCGACGACCCAGAGGATCCCGGTGACGTAGATGTTCATCCGGTTGTACCTTTCCGGTGTATTCGACCCGGCGACTCGCTCAAACTAGTCACCTATTGAATAGGCGACAACCGGGGAATCGACGATTCATCCGAGTGGCCTTATTGGACGGCGGGCTCTTGGCCGTTCGGCCCAATTTCCCCGACCGGACCCCGCCGGACGCTCGCCCTGCGCACCAGCCATTCCCCCTGTGAACAAGGAGTTTTCCCGGTCGAGTGACGCTCGGATACATGCGGTCACCACTGTCCGAAATGATCATTTTCACCTATCGCGACAGAGCGGCTCCTGACCCGATCGTGTGCTTGTGTGATGCCCCCGGCTTGCTATGTTGAATCCGCGGTGCCCCTCGACCCGCGTTATGAGCGGAAATACGAAGAATCCCAGCTGCGTGCGTTTTCGCGCGCGGTCAGACACTCGACGATGGGTGGTTCTCACTGTGACTGTCACCGAGCCGGTCGACTCCGCGAACCCGACCGAACAACCGCAACTGAGTCTCGGCCGTGCCGCCGCGCGCACCCTGGCGACGACGACCAAGTCGGTTCCCCAGATGCAGGGCATCTCCTCCCGGTGGCTGCTGAAGGTGCTGCCCTGGGTCGAGGTCTCCGGTGGTACCTACCGGGTCAACCGCCGGCTGAGCTACACCGTCGGTGACGGCAGGGTGCAGTTCACCAGCGCCGGTTCCGAGGTCCGCGTCATCCCGGCCGAGCTCGGCGAGCTGGCACCGCTGCGCGGCTACGAGGACGAGGACGTGCTGGGCGAGCTGGCGCGCCGGTTCAGCCAGCAGGAGTTCCAGCCCGGCGACGTGCTCGTCGAGTTCGGGCACCAGGCCGACCGCGTGTACCTCATCGCGCACGGCAAGATCAGCAAGGTCGGCGCCGGCGCGTACGGCGACCAGACGGTGCTCGGCACCCTCGCCGACGGCGACTATTTCGGCGAAACCGTGCTCACCAACGGGGACGTGATCTGGGAGTACACCGCGAAGGCCGTCACCGCGTGCACGGTGCTTTCCCTGCCGCGTCAGTCGTTCGACGAGATCGTCGGCCGCTCGGACACCCTGCGCGATCACCTCGAGCAGTTCGTCGCGGGCGGGCAGCTGTCCCGCAACGAACACGGCGAGGCCGAGATCGACCTCGCGTCCGGCCACGACGGCGAACCGCAACTGCCCGGCACGTTCGTCGACTACGACGCCTCGCCGCGTGAGTACGAGCTGAGCGTCGCGCAGACCGTGCTGCGGGTGCACAGCCGGGTCGCCGACCTCTACAACCAGCCGATGAACCAGATCGAGCAGCAGTTGCGGCTGACCATCGAGGCGCTGCGCGAACGCCAGGAACACGAGCTGATCAACAACGGCGACTTCGGCCTGCTGCACAACGCCGACTTCGATCTGCGGGTGCCGACGCGCAGCGGCCCGCCCACCCCGGACGACCTCGACGAGCTGCTCGCGCTGGTGTGGAAGGACCCCGGGTTCTTCCTCGCGCACCCGAGGACGATCGCCGCGATGGGGCGCGAGTTCACCAAGGCCGGGGTGTACCCGGACTCGGTCGACCTCGGCGGGCACCACGTTCCCGCGTGGCGCGGCGTGCCGATCCTGCCGTGCAACAAGATCCCGGTGACCGAGACCAGGACCAGCTCGGTCCTGCTGATGCGGACCGGCGAGGAGGCACAGGGCGTCGTCGGCCTGCACCACACCGGGCTGCCCGACGAGTACCAGCCGGGGCTGAACGTGCGGTTCATGGGCATCAGCGATCAGGCGATCATCTCCTACCTGGTCAGCGCCTACTACTCCGCGGCCGTGCTGGTGCCCGACGCGCTCGCGGTACTGGAGAACGCCGAGATCGGACGGGAAGGCTGAGCCGTGACGCTCATCGAGGAACCCGCGGCACCGCCCCAGCAGTCCCTCAGTACCACCGCGGCGCGCAAACTCGCCACGACGACCAAGACCGTCCCGCAGATGCGCGGGATCACCCCGCGGTGGCTGCTTTCGCAGCTGCCGTGGGTCGGCATCCCGGCGGGCAGCTACCGGGTCAACCGGCGGCTCACCTACACCGTCGGCGACGGGAAGGTCACCTTCCTCGCGACCGGCGCGCAGGTGCAGGTGATCCCCGCCGAACTCGCGGAACTCCCGCTGCTGCGCGGATTCTCCGACGAACAGGCGCTGGCCGCGCTCGCCGAACGGTTCGAACAGCGGGAGTACGGGCCGGGCGAGGTGATCGCCACGGCCGGGTCCCCTGTGGACATGGTCGTGCTGATCGCGCACGGCAAGGTGAGCAGGCTCGGCGTCGGCGAGTACGGCGACCCGCAGCTGCTCGGCACGTCCAGCGACGGTGATCAGCTCGGCGGGGAGATGCTCAGCGGTGAGGCCAGGGAATGGGCGTTCACCGCGAAAACCGCGACAAGCTGCACCGTGCTGGTGCTGACCGAAGCGGCGTTCCGGGCGCTGAACGGGCGGGCGGACTCGCTGCGCGCGCACATCGCCGAGGTGCTCGCGAATCCGGAAAAGCCCCACAACAAGGCCGGTGAGGCGAGCATCGACCTCGCCTCGGGGCACGACGGCGAACCGCCGATCCCCGGCACGTTCGTCGACTACGACGCCTCGCCGCGCGAGTACGACCTCGCCGTCGCCCAGACCGTCCTGCGGGTGCACAACCGCGTGAAGGATCTCTACAACGACCCGATGGACCAGCTGGAACAGCAGTTGCGGCTGACCGTCGAGGCGCTGCGCGAACGGCAGGAGCACGATCTGGTCAACAACACCGATTTCGGCCTGCTGCACAACGCCGATCTCGCCCAGCGGATCACCACCCGCACCGGGCCGCCGACGCCGGAAGACCTCGACGATCTGCTGTGCCGCCGCCGCAAGACGCGCTTCTTCCTCGCACACCCCCAGGCGATCGCCGCGTTCGGCAGGCAGTGCACCGCGCGCAAGGTGTATCCGGCGAACGACGTGCTGGACGGGCGGCGGGTCACGACCTGGCGCGGGGTCCCGATCCTGCCGTGCGACAAGATCCCGATCAGCGAAACGGGCACGACGTCGATCCTGGCCATGCGCACCGGCGCGGACGATCACGGTGTCGTCGCGTTGCGGCCGGAATCGCTGCCCGACGAACGGCAGCCGGGGCTGAACGTGCGGTTCATGGGCATCAACGACCGCGCGGTGACGTCCTATCTGGTCAGTGCCTACCACTCGGCCGCGGTGCTCGTGCCCGACGCGCTCGGGGTACTCCAGGACGTCGAGATCGGCCGGTGAGATGAGCGCGACCGACACCCGCGCCGTCGAGCGGTCCGCCGGCGAAGTCCTCGCCTGGAGCCGGGATCTGCTCGATCCGGCGCTGCGCGCGGCGGTTGACCGGCTGCCCGCGGCGATGCGGCACATCTCCGGCTACCACTTCGGCTGGTGGGACGAACGGGGCGAGCCGATCCACGCCAGGGCCGGGAAAGCGGTCCGCCCGGCGCTGGTGCTGCTGTGCGCGGAGGCGGCGGGAGGGGAGGCCGTCGAGGCCCTTCCCGCCGCCGTCGCGGTCGAGCTGGTGCACAACTTCTCGTTGCTGCACGACGACGTCATGGACGGCGACACCACCCGCAGGCACCGGCCGACGGCGTGGAGCGTGTTCGGCACGTCGGCGGCGATACTGGCCGGGGACGCGCTGCTGTCGCTGGCCATGGAGATCCTCGCGCCGGGCGGTGCGGCCGGGGTCCGGGCGCTCAGCACCGCGACGCTGGAGCTGTTGGAGGGACAGAGCGAGGATCTCGAGTTCGAACGGCGCGCCGAGGTGCTGCCGGACGAATGCGCGCGGATGGCGATGGGCAAGACCGGCGCGCTGATCGGCTCGGCCTGCGCCCTCGGCGGTCTCGCCGTCGGGGGACGGCCCGAGCTCGTCGAGCGGTTCGGCCTGTTCGGGCGGTCGCTCGGGCTGGCGTTCCAGCACGTCGACGATCTGCTCGGGATCTGGGGCGATCCCGAGGTCACCGGGAAGCCCGTGTTCTCCGATCTGCAGAACCGGAAGAAGTCGCTGCCGGTGGTCGCGGCGCTGGCCTCGGGTGCCGACGGGATGCGCGAGCTGGCCTGCCTGTACGCCCAGGAACTCCCGCTTTCGGCGCCCCAGCTGGCGCGCGCGGCGGAGCTGGTCGAGCTGACGGGCGGCCGCGCGTGGAGCCGGTCGCAGGCGGATCTCCTGCTGTCGGAGGCGATGCAGCACCTCGCCGTCGCGAACCCGTCGCCCCGGCCCGGCGCCGAACTGGCCGCGCTGGCCCGGCTCCTCACCCACCGGAGCCGCTGACTCCACGGTCTCCCGCGCGGGGAAAGTCGGGTTCCCTTGCGCGGGAGCGTGTCCGGG
>NZ_JBHYIK010000115.1:0-20446 GCF_042739735.1 Amycolatopsis sp. NPDC059027
GCGCTCGTGCGCTCCCATCCCGCGTTCGTGCGCTCCGCTGGTCCGCGGAGCGCGGCGTTGCGGGTGTCCCGGCATACGGTGCCGGGCACGGCATGACAGAGCAGTCCGTGGCGTGTCGCCTGTCGCGAACGCTCCGTTCGAGACGATCAACGTCGTCAACGACGCGTTCGGGACATCGCCGCGGGCGGTGGCCTCCTTCACGGCGGTGAGCGCCGGTAAGGAGTCCTTCGCGGACCCGAGGTGCGCCCGGCGGAGATCGAATTCACTGCGTCAACGGTGAGAATGCGGATTGACAGATGCCGGGAAAAATGGTGGCGGCGGATTGCCGGCGCGGTTTCCGTGGCCGTGGATCGGGTGTACGGTGGGGGTCGCCGGGAGAGGTGATCGGTCTTCTGTCAAGCGTCGAAGGGATGGATTTCGCCGTCGGCGCCTAACTGGACCAGACCACTTGCGCCGCCGGTCCGCAGGTCCGCTGTCGTCGCCGAACATCCCTGCCACGGCGGAAAGTCGGGGCGGTCGGCGAGGCGCGGAAGCCGCCGATCCGGGGAGCGGCGGGAGAATAGTCCGAACCGCGCCATAACGCGGGGCATAATATCGCCGTTCAGTGCCGATCGACCTAATGTGTGCGGCCGAACAGCGTCAAGCATTCTGTTCAGTTGACATTCATGTTTATAAGCTCATACTTTGCTCCTGCTGTTCAGGCAGAAAACCCTTCCTCTAGGAGCAAGCGTGAAACGCGCAGCAGGACTGTTATCGGCGGCGTGCTTGGCGGCCCTTTCCATTCAAGCGATCACCGTCGCCGCCGAGGCGGCGCCACCGCCCGCACCGGGCCCCAACTCCGTGGCACTCGCCGTCGCGGCCGCTGACCGGGCGGCCGACTCCGGACTCGACGCGCTCCACAAGAGCGCCGACGAGCAGTTCAGAAGAGTGAACGTCTATCAGGGCGGTGTTCCCGGTAAACGGGACCTGTTCTACGTCTCGTACGACCGGACCTACAAGGGACTCCCGGTCATCGGCGGGGACGCCGTGGTCGCCACCGACAACGCGGGCAAGGTGCTCGACACCATGGCGGCCCCGAAGGCCGACCTCGCCGTGGACACCGTCCCGAAGCTGACCGGCGACCAGGCCGCGGCCATCGCGAAGACCACGTTGTCGCAAGTGGACAGTGTGGTGGGCAGCACGCTTTCGGTGCTGGCCGACGGCAGCGGCAAGCTGGTCTTCGAGACCGTGCTCACCGGCCACAAGGCGGGCAACATCCCCAGCAGGCCGCACGTCTACGTCGACGCCCACACCGGCGCCGTCGTCGGCAGCCGCGACGACTCCTCCGCCGGGCGCGGCACGAGCGAGTGGAACGGCCCGAACCCGCTGACCATCGACACCAGCAACAACAGCACGGTCGACCCGAAGCGGTCCGGTGTGCGCTGTGTCGACTACAGCAGCAAGCAGCCCTTCACCAACGCCAACGACACCTTCGGCAACGGCAACGCCAGCAGCAAGGAAACCGGCTGCGTCGACGTGCTCTGGTCCACCCAGCACGAATGGGACATGCTCAAGGCGTGGCTGGGCCGCAACGGGATCGACGGCAACGGCCGCGGGGTGACCGTGCAGGTCGGGCTGAACGCGGTCAACGCCTACTGGACCGGTGACCACATCGAGATCGGGCACAACCAGGCCGGCAAGTGGATCGGGTCCATGGACGTGGTGGGCCACGAGCACGGGCACGCCATCGACCAGTACACCCCCGGCGGCGCCGGGCAGGAAGCCGGGCTCGGCGAGGCGACCGGGGACATCTTCGGCGCGCTGACCGAGGCCTACACCAACGAGCCGTCGCCGTACGACACCCCGGACTACACCGTCGGCGAGTCGGTCGACCTCGTCGGCAACGGGCCGATCCGCGACATGCGGGACCCCTCCCGGGTCAACAACGACCCCAACTGCTACTCCAGCTCGATCCCCGGCACCGAGGTGCACAAGGCCGCCGGCCCGCTGAACCACTGGTTCTACCTGCTGGCCGAGGGTTCGGCGAACAGCCCGACCTGCAACAGCTCCACGGTCAAGGGCATCGGCATCCAGAACGCCGGTCGCGTGTTCTACAACGCGATGCTGCTCAAGACCTCGGGCATGACCTACAAGCGTTACCGCACCGCCACGCTGACCGCGGCCAAGAACCTGGACCCGAGCTGTGCCCAGTTCAACTCGGTCAAGGCGGCCTGGGACGCGATCAGCCTGCCCGCCCAGTCCGGTGACCCGACCTGTGTCGGGACCCCGACCGACGACTTCGGCCTGACGCTCAACCCCGCGTCCGGCCAGGTCCAGGCGGGTGGCAAGGCGACCGCGACGGTCGCGACGACGACCACCTCGGGCAACCCGCAGACGGTGGCGCTCACCGCGACCGGGCAGCCCGCCGGCGTGAACATCCAGTTCAACCCGGCGTCGGTGACCTCGGGTCAGTCCTCGACGATGACGGTGGCCACGACGGCGTCGGTGCCCGCGGGCACCTACCCGATCACCGTCAAGGGCGCGGGCAGCGCGACGCACACCGCGACGTACAACCTGACGGTGGGCGGTAAGCCGCCGGAGAACGACTTCTCGCTCACGCTCGACCCGGCGGCGGCGACCGTCAAACCCGGCGACGCCGCGGCCTCGACCGTGGGGACGAAGACGACCGCCGGTACGGATCAGACGGTCACTTTGAGCGCATCGGGCCTGCCTTCCGGGGCCACCGCGGCCTTCGATCCGGCCTCGGTCACCTCCGGTGGTTCGGCCAAGCTGACCGTCACGACGTCGGCCACGACGGCGCCGGGGACCTACTCGATCACGGTGTCGGGCACGGGCTCGGTGACGCACACGGCCACGTTCACCCTGACCGTCGAGCAACAGGGCGGCTGTGGCGTGATCCAGGCGTGGAGCTCGAGCCAGGCCTACGCGCCGGGTGACGAGGTCTCGCACAACGGGCACAAGTGGAAGTCCACCTGGTACTCCGTCGGCGCCGAGCCGGGCGCACCGGAGTCGTGGGCGGTCTGGGAGGACGAAGGAGCCTGCTGACACCGGGAACACGATGAACGGACGGGGCGGTCGCCGGGCACGGTGGCCGCCCCGCCGCGTCCGCCGGTTACGCCGTTCGGGCTAGGCCCGGCGGCGTAGCCGGTATCGGCCGCTTTGCCGAGGTGCCGCCCGGTGGCCCGGACGTAGAGTGAGCCCGTGCTCGGCGAGCGGGTTGATTCGTGGATGCGGGGGCACGTACTGTCCGCCGATGCCGTGGCAGCACTCGTGCTCGCCGGTTCCAGTGTCCTTTTAGGACTTCAAATCGGCGCGGAATCCGGCTATTTCGTGCTGTCGCTGCTGTTGACCGTTCCGCTCGCGTTGCGCAGGCGCGCACCGGTGCTGTGCGCGGCGCTGGTGTCGGCCGCCGCGTTCGCCCAGTGGCTGACCGTTCGCGACAGCATCGGCGCGCTCCCCGCCGATGTGGCCGTGCCGATCGCGGTCCACGCGGCGGTGGCCCACGGCCCGGTGTGGGCGGGCAGGCTCGCGACGGCGGCCGGTCTGCTCGGCGCCGCGCTGGGCGGGTGGAGCTGGCCGCAGCTGCCGGTCCCGGTGTCGCTGCACGTCGTCCTCGGCGCTTTGCTCGGCAGCACCGTGGTGGCGGCGTGGGCCGTCGGCGTCCTGCACCGGGTCCGGCGCAGGCAGCTGGACATGCTCGCCGAGCGGGCCAGGCTCCTGGAGGTCGAGCGTGATCAGCGGGCCCAGCTCGCCGTGCTGGGGGAGCGGACCCGGATCGCCCGCGAGATGCACGACGTCGTCGCGCATTCGCTCGCGGTGGTGATCGCCCAGGCGGACGGCGGGCGGTACGCGGCGGCGTCGTCGCCGGAGGCCGGGACGTCGGCGCTCGAGACGATCGGGGAGCACGCGCGGCAAGCACTCGGGGAAGTGCGGCGGGTGCTCGGCGTGCTCCGGAACGACTCCGGCGAGTCCGTCGCGCCTCAGCCGGGCGCGGCGGACGTGCGGGCCCTCGTCGACCGGGTGCGGGCCGGTGGGCTCGACGTCCGGCTGAGCATGGACCTCCCGGCGCCCGTCGAGCCCGCGCTCGGGCTGGTGGTGTACCGGATCGTGCAGGAGGGACTGACCAACGTGCTCAAGCACGCGGGCCGGGGCGCCCGCGCGGAAGTGTCGCTCCGCTGGGAAGACGGCGGGCTCGCGGTCGACGTGCGGGACGAGGGCGGCACACCGCCCGACGCCGCGGGCACTGGCGGCGGTTATGGCCTGGCCGGGATGCGGGAACGTGCCGGGGCGCACGGCGGCACCGTGACCTTCGGCAAGCGGCCCGGTGGCGGTCACGTGCTCAGCGCCCGGATCCCGGTGCCGTCGTGACCGTCCGGGTGGTGCTGGTCGAGGACCAGGAACTCGTGCGGGCCGGATTCCGGATGGTGCTCGACTCCCAGCCGGACCTGACCGTGGTGGGCGAGGCGGGGGACGGCCTGGCCGGGGTGCGGGAAGTCCGGCGGCACCGTCCCGACGTGGTCGTGATGGACGTGCGGATGCCGGTGCTCGACGGCGTCGAGGCGACCCGCCGGGTGCTGGCGCTCCCCGAACCGCCGAAGGTCCTCGTGCTCACCACGTTCGACGTCGACGAGCACGCGCTGGCGGCGCTGCGAGCGGGGGCGAGCGGGTTCCTGCTCAAGGACGCGGCTCCCGGCGACCTGCTCGCCGCGGTGCGGACGGTATACGCCGGGGACGCCGTGCTGGCGGCGCCGACCACCCGAAGACTGCTGGAGCGGCTGGCGCCCGCGCTCGATCCGGAGGCGGCGCGGCTGGCCGCGACATTGACCGGACGCGAACGAGAGGTCCTGGTGGCGATGGCCCGGGGCCTCTCGAACGCCGAGATCGCCGGGGATCTGGTGGTAGCGGAGGGAACGGTGAAGACGCACGTGCGCAACGTCCTGGCCAAACTGCGGGTCCGCGACCGGGTGCAGGCGGTGGTCATGGCCTACGAGGCGGGCGTCGTCCGGCCCGGCGACCGGTGACGCTCGCCTCGGGCTCAGGCTCGGGCGCAGATCCGGTCGGCGGCGGGCAGGAAACCGCCGAGCAGATAACGCAGGACCGTCTCGTCGACGCAGCGGGTGGCGGCGCCGGGTTCGGAGAGGAGGTACACGCCGTGCCGGAACGCGCGGTCGAGGGTGACCATCCGCGAGCCCGTGAGGGCCCGGTGCAGTACCCGCTGACCGGGGTACGGGGTCGCCGGATCGCCGGTGGCGCCCACCAGCAGCGCGGCGTGCCCGGTGCCGATCCGGGTCGGCGCCTCGGCGGGGCCGGTGGGCCAGAACGCGCAGGGAGTGATGTGCCGGGCCAGCGGGCCGTACCTCGGCTCGGCGGGCAGATGCGCCTGGATGTCGCGGTAGTACGTCTCGGGGTCGCGCGAGGCCGCCCGATCCGCGCACTGGTTCGCGATCGTGGCGCTGAACCCGAAGTCCGGGAGCACCTCGGAACTGGTGTACAGGGCCAGTTTCCACTCCTGGGCGGGAGTCGGCGTGACCGCGATTCCCCGCGCCGCGTCGCGCAGCACCCGCACCTGGGCGCTGAATTCCGCGTATGCCGCGTCGCTGTCGCTGACCGTGAGCAGCAGTCCGGGAACCATGGCGGCGTCGACCTGGTGGCTTCCGACCCGCAGCGGGACACGGGCGGCCGACCGTCCGATGTGGTCGATGGTGGCCAGTACCGCGGGCACGCTGCCGCCTAGGCCGTATTGTCCATTGTGGACTGATGTCCAGCGTGCCCAGTCCGCCAGCGCGGCGGCGTCGGCGGGCGCGGTCTCGCGGGTCAGGCCGGGGCCAGCGGCGTCGGGGGAGGCGGCGCTGTCGAGCACGACCCGGTCGGCGCGGCCGGGGAACAGCTGGAGGTACACCGCGCCGAGATAGCTGCCGAAGGACCAGCCCAGGTACGAGATCCGCGGTTCGCCGAGCGCGGCACGCACCACGTCCAGATCGCGGGCCATCGCGCGGGTGGAGACGTGGGGGAGCAGGTCGCGCCGCGCCGCGCAGCGGGACGCCAGATCCTTCGCGGTGGCCACGCTCCGCCCGAACGTCGCGCGGTCCGGGGTGGCGATCTGCGCGCTGCGCAGGTAAAGCCCGGTGGGCCAGCCACATTCCAGCGGTGTGCTGCGGCCGAAGAACCGGGGGTCGATCCCGACGAGGTCGTACCGCGTCGCGAGCTCCGGGGCGCTTCGCGGGATCTCGGGCGGCAGGCCCTGCGCGAGCAGAGTGACCCCGTCCCGTGAAGGACCCGGCCCGCCGGTGTTGACCACCAGCGTGCCGATCCGGTGCGCGGGATCGGTGGCGGCTCGCCGGGCCACCGCCACCGAGATCGTCCGCCCGCCGGGGTCGGCGTAGTCCAGCGGGACGGTGACCTCGCCGCAGCGTGCCCCGGCCGCGTCGAGCCGCGCGCCCGTCTCGTCCCCGTCGCCGGTGCGGCAGCCGTGCCAGGCGATCGTCTGCCGCTCGAACCGGGTCATGCCGTCCGTGGCGGCGGAAGCACCCGCCGTGACGGTGAGCAGCCCGCCGGAAACGAGTGTCCACACCAGCGTGTGCCGGAACGGTTTCATCGTGCCTCCGAAGTCGGAAAGTCGTTGCTGTCACGGGAAAACGCTATGGCGGGACGGAACCGCCGGGCATCTGCCGCGCGACGGAGATTCACCGCCCCGCTCTCTGTCCGCAGGCAGAGCCGGAACCCAGGGACGCCCTTGTCGCAACCGGCCGCGGTTCGCCGGGTCGTCTTGACGCGTGCCGATTCCCGGCCTAGTGTCTCCACTTCAGACAGGCACAGACGAAGAGCCACTGTCAGCGGTCTTCGTCGTGTCTGTTTTTTTCGTGTCGGATCGCTGACAGCCAGCGCAGAAAGTTGGCGGTCCATGAGTTCACCGGCGGTCGCAACGTCGCGATCGATTTCGAACGTTTCGCAGGTCACCGCGCTGATCAACAGTCTGTCGAAGCTGCCGCGCAAGGCGAACCTGCTGTGGTACCTGGTGCTGGGCGGTCTGTTCCTGGACGCCTATTCGAACGCCGCGCTCGGCGCGGGCCTCTCGCCGATGACCAAGGAGCTGACGCTCAGCCCCGCGCAGGTCGGCGTGCTCACCGCGACCGCGCCCGCGATCGCCATCCTGTTCAACCCGGCGGGCGGCTGGCTGGCGGCCCGCATCGGCCGGGTCAAGCCGCTGATCGCCGCGAAGGCGATCGCGGCGCTCGGCGCCGTGCTCACCGCCACCGCGGGCAGTTTCGAGGCGGTCTGGTTCGGGCGCGGGCTGGTCGGCATCGCCTACGGCATCGACTTCGCGGTGGCGATGGCGCTGCTCGCCGAGTACACGCCGGCGAAGCTGCGCGGACGGCTCAACCTGTGGCAGTCCGTCTGGTACGTCGCGACCACGGTGAACCTGGCGCTGACGCTGCTCTTCTACAACCTCGGTGTTTCGGTGGAGATCTGGCGCTGGTCGGTCGGTTCCGCCGGGGTTTTCGCGATCGCGTTGCTGGTGCTGCAGGTCGTGTTCCTCGCCGAAAGCCCGTCGTGGCTGGCGACCAAGGGACGGTTGCCCGAAGCGGCGAAAAGCCTCCGGCGGATCTACGGTTTCGAGGTGACCCCGGGAACCGCCGCGGACGAGGACGTCCCGGTCCAGGAACAGAAGATCGGGTTCCGGCAGGCGGGCGTGCTGTTCCGTAAGCCCTATCTGCCGCGTACCTTCCTGTCCACGGCGATCTCGCTGACCCAGTCCATGCAGTACTTCGCCGTCGGCTGGTACCTGCCGGTGATCAGCCTGGCGATCTTCGGCCAGCAGTTCCAGACGGCCACACTCGGGTCGATGATCTTCAACGTCGCCGGGATCGTCGGCGGCGCGCTCTCGGCGTACTTCGGCCGCAGGATCGGGCTGCGCGTCAGCTCCGCGATCGGGTACGCCTTCGCGTTCGCCATCCTGCTGGTGATGGGGCTCGGCTTCGGCAAGCTCCCGATCGCGATCGGGTTCCTGCTGCCGTTCCTGTTCATCTTCTTCCACTCGGCGGGCCCCGGCGCGAACGGCAAGTCGATCGCGGCGCTGTCCTACCGCAGTGACATCCGCACCCTCGGCACCGGCGTGACCGGCATGCTCGGCAGCTTCGGCAGCGTGATCGGGCTGTACGTGTTCCCGCAGATCAAGGAGGCGCTGGGGCTCGGCCCGACGATCGCGCTGCTCGCGGTGGTGCCGTTCCTCGGCCTCGTCTCCTGCCTGATCGTGCGGTGGGACCCGACCCGCAGCGGTGTCGACCCCGACGACGAGGAGATCGACATCAAGTTCGCCGGGAGCGCGGCATGACGCGGCGCGGGATCCTGGCCGTCGACGAGGGATCGACCGGCACGCGGGCGGCTGTGGTCGGCGAGGACGGCGTGTGCGGGCCGTCGTTCTACACCGCTGTCGACGTCGTCCACCCCGAACCGTCCCGTGTGGAGCAGGACGCGGAACAGTTGCTGCGGCACACCGTCGACGTCGCCCGGCAGGCCGTGGCCTGGGCGGGGGAGAACGACGTCGAGATCGCCGGGATGTCGGTGTGCACCCAGCGGGCGACCGCGATCCTGTGGGACCGCGAGACCGGGCGCCCGCTGGCTCCGGCCGTGGTGTGGCAGGACACCCGGTACGCCGCCGAGCTGGCGAAGCTGGCACCGGACTGGGATCCGGTCCTGTGGGCGAGAACGGGCCGTCCGGTCGGTACCCGTGCGCCGTTCCTGTGGGCCGCGAGGCAGCTCGACCAGCTCGACGTGCCCGCGGACCGTGTGCTGTTCGGGTCGGTCGACACCTGGCTCGTCTGGCACCTGAGCGGTCGTGAGCGGTACGCGATTTCGGCGACCAACGCCGTCGCGTTCGGCGGGTACTGCCTGCGTGCGCACGCCTGGGACGCCGAATGGCTGGCACGGCTGGGTTTTCCGGCCGAGCTGGCACCGCCGCCACTCGACGACGACGGCGACTTCGGGTACACCGACCCGGAACTGCTCGGTATCCGCGTGCCGATCGCGGCGGTGATGGGCGACCAGCACGCCTCGCTGATCGCCCTCGGCGCCCTGACCCCGGGGCAGGGGACCTGCGTGCACGGCACCGGCACGTTCGTCGGCGCGCTCGCCGGTGATGAGCCGCCGGACGGTCTCGGTGAGCTGGACGGCGTGCTGTGCCTGGTCGGCTGGCGCAGCGCGGGACACAGCCGGTTCAGCCTGGAGGCCTACACCTCGACCACCGGGTCCGCGCTGCGCTGGCTCACCGAGGATCTCGGGCTGTTCGGTTCGGCGGCCGAGATCAGCGCGCTGGCCGCGCGGCAGCCGAACAGCGAGACGACCTGGTTCGTGCCCACGCTGGCCGGGCTGCGCACGCCGGTGCTGCGGCCCGACGCGCGCGGGCTGCTGGTCGGGCTCAGCTTGGCGACCACGCGCGACGTGCTGGCGCGCGTGGTGCTCGACGGGATCGCGCACGCGGTGAGCGACACCGTCGACGCGCTGCGGGCGACCATGAAGCGGCCGCTGACCCACCTCCGGGTCGGCGGCGGGCTGGCCGCCAGCGACGCGCTGCTCCAGAGCCAGGCCGATTTCGCCGGGGTGCCGATCGAGCGGGTGGCCGATTCGGCGACCGCCAGCCTGCGTGGTGCGGCCTACCTCGCCGGTACCCGGCTCGGGGTGTGGCCGTCGCTGGCCGAGGCCGCCGCCCAGCGGAAGCCGGGCGAGGTGTTCGAGCCCCGGCTTCCCGAAGACGACCGGCGGGAACTGCGCGCACGCTGGCAGGACGTGCTCGCGACTTCCTTGTCGTGACAGCCCTGTCCTGACCGTCCTGTTCGTACTGTCCTTAGTGGACGTTTCAAGTGGTCCCGGCGCCGTCCGGGTCCTGTCCTGAGTGGAGAGACAAGCTCATGTTCACACTGCCGTCCCGACGGCCGAACGCCGTCGCCGCGAGGGCGACCCTTTCCGCGCCACTGCGGCTGGATCGCCGCGACGCGCTGAGGAGTCTCGACACCGGCACCTTCGACGTGCTGGTGATCGGGGGCGGCGTCACCGGCGCCTACACCGCGCTGGACGCCGCCTCCCGTGGCCTGAAGGTGGCCCTGGTGGAGCGCGACGACTTCGCGTCCGGGACGTCGTCGAAATCGTCCAAGATGGTCCATGGCGGGCTGCGCTACATCGAGCAGGGAAACCTCGATCTGGTCCGGCATTCGCTGCTGGAACGTCAGCGGTTCCGCCGCAACGCCCCGCATCTGGTGCAGCGCCTGCCGTTCCTGTTCCCGATCCTGGCCAAGGACGGCGTGTTCGACGCGCGCATCGCCAAGGCCTTCGAGAGTCTGTTGTGGACATACGACCTCGCGGGCGGCTGGCGGATCGGCAAGCTGCACCAGCGGCTCACCGTCGACGAGGTGCTGGCGCACGCCCCGACGTTGCGCGCGGACAACCTCAAGGGCGGGCTGATGTACTACGACAGCCGTGCCGATGACGCCCGGCTGACGCTGGCGATCGTGCGCAGCGCGGCCCGCTACGGCGCCGTCGTGGCCAACGGCGCGGAGGTGACCGGCCTGCACACCTCCGGCGGGCGGGTCACCGGTGCCACGGTCGAGGCCGGCGGCGAGCGGATCGACGTCCGCGCCAGGGTCGTGGTCAACGCGACCGGGGTGTGGGCCGACAGCGTCGACGGCATGGCCGATGACGGCCATCGGCCGCAGGTGCGTCCGGCCAAGGGCGTCCACATCGTGCTGCCGTGGTCGAAGATCCGCAACGACTGCACGGTCACCGTGCCCATCCCGGGCCGCGCGCGGCGCGCGACCTGCACCCGCTGGGGCGACGTCGTCGTGGTCGGCACCACCGACACCGACTACGACGGCTCGACCGACGACGTGCACTGCACCCGCGAGGAGATGGAGTTCCTGCTCGAAGGCGCCACGATCGCCTTCGACACCAAGCTGGACGCCGACGACGTGCTGGGCAGCTACGCCGGCCTGCGCCCGCTGGTCGGCGGCAAGGAGGGCGCGACGCTGGACATGCGGCGCGACCACCACATCACCGTGTCCGCGGGCATGGTCACGGTGACCGGCGGCAAGCTCACCACGAGCAGGCACATGGGCGAGCTGGTCGTCGACAAGGCGCTCGGCCTGCTCGGCCGGAAAGCCCGCTGCCGCACCAAGAACCTGCCGCTGGTCGGCGGTGCGGGCTACGACGCGGAGGCCACCGCCGCGACCGGCGGTATCGCCGCCCACCTCGGTGGCCGCTACGGCACCGAGGCGCGTTTCGTCAGCGCGCTCGTCGACGAGGACCCGTCGCTGGGCGAGCCGCTGATCCCGGGACAGCCGCACCTCAAGGCCGAGGTCGTGTTCGCGGCCCGCTCGGAGATGGCGCGTTCGGTGGACGACGTGCTGTCCCGGCGCACCCGGCTGCGGCTGTTCGCCAGGGACGCTTCGGCCGAAGCCGCGCCGCTGGTGGGCGAACTGCTCGGCACGGAACTCGGCCTCGGCCAGGAAACCGTGGCCGCGCAAGTGAAGGAGTACCGGGCAGGGGTCGCCCGGGAGAAGTCGATCCTGTTCGGAGACAACCTGTTGGGAGACAACGCATGATCAGCCGCCAGACGATCACCCACCCGTTCAACCGGGGCAACTACGTGGTCGGCGCGCCGACGCCGCCGCGCTGGGGCGCCCGCACCGCGCCGGGCCAGGGCGACGCGTCGCTGCAGACGTCCACTGTGGACGTCCCGACGGCGCTGACCGACGCCCTGCGCGGCCTGGCGGACGCGGTGTACACCGACCGCGACGAGGTCGTGCTGCGGACCCGTGACTGGTGGGCGGGCGCGATGATCGGTGAGACCGCGGACGCTCCGGCGACCCCGGACGCGGTGATCGCCGAGGTGAGCACGGTGGAGCAGATCCAGGCCGTGGTCCGGCTGTGCGGCGAGCACCGCGTGCCGCTGACCGTGTCCGCCGGGCGCAGCAACGTCACCGGCGCCGCGCTGCCGGTGTACGGCGGCGTCGTGCTGGATGTCTGCCGCCTCAACGAGATCGTCTCCTACGACGCCGCCTCACAGATCGTCGAGGTGCAGGCCGGCATGTTCGGCGACCTCTTCGAAAAGGAGCTGCAGGAGGTCCACGGCGCGACCACCGGGCACTGGCCCTCGGCGTTCGCGATGTCCACTGTGGGCGGTTGGGTGGCCTGCCGCGGCGCGGGCCAGCTGTCCACCCGCTACGGCAAGATCGAGGACATGGTCGTCGGCCTCGACGTCGTGCTCGCCGACGGCACGCTGGCCCGCTTCGGCGACTATCCGCGCGCGGCCACCGGCCCGGACCTGCGCCAGCTGTTCGTCGGCTCGGAGGGCACGCTCGGCGTTATCACGTCGGTGCGCCTGCGCACGCACCCGTTGCCGGACTACTCGAAGGCCATCGCGTACGGCTTCGAGACGTTCGCCGAGGGGCTGGACGCCTGCCGCCGGATCATGCAGCGCGGTGCGACCCCGGCCGCGATGCGGCTCTACGACAAGCTGGAGAGCGGAACGCACTTCGGGCAGCCGGACACCAACCTGCTGCTGATCGCCGACGAGGGCGACCCGGTGCTGGTCGATGCCATGATCAAGGTGAGCGCCGAGGAATGCGCCACCACTGGGTCCGAAGTGGACGGTCAGCCGGTGTTCGAGCGCTGGCTCGACGAGCGCATGCTGGTCGGCAAGTCGGCCGACGGGTTCACCCCGGGGCCCGGGTTCGTCGCCGACACGCTGGAGATGGCCGGTTCGTGGGCCGCGCTGCCCGCGATCTACGACGAGGTGGTGGCCGCGATCGAAGCCGTGCCGGGCACGCTCCGGGCGTCCGCGCACCAGTCGCACGCCTACACCGACGGCGCCTGCCTGTACTTCTCGCTGCGCGGCGACGTCGAGCCGGAAAAGCGGCGGCACTGGTACCGCTCGGCGTGGGACGCGGCCAACGCCGTGCTCGTGCGCCACGGTGCGGCGCTCAGCCACCACCACGGCTCGGGCCTGCTGCGCGGGCCGTACCTGCCGGACGCGCTCGGCACCGGCTTCGGCACGTTCGTCGACGTCAAGCGGGCGCTGGACCCGCACGGGCTGCTCAACCCCGGCAAGCTCGGCCTGCCCAGCGACCTGGGCCCGAACCCGCTGGACTCGGCGGGCTGACGCGGCGGCCGGGCACTGTGGACGGACACTGTGAAACGGTGGGCGCCATGAACGAGAGGATCACGGCGGCGTTCGAGGACGTCCCGGTGTGTGCTTCGGTGGTGGGTTCCGCCCGGGTGCCGGACTTCGTGAAGGCGGCGTCCCGGGTCGGGATCCTGGCGTCGGTCCCGGTCGGGCAGCTGCCGAAGATCGTGTCGCTGCTGGCCGGGCTGGACAAGCTCGTGTTCGTCAACATCGACTCGTGCCCCGGGCTGGCCACCGACCGCGGCGGCGTCGACTTCCTGCAGGAGATCGGGGCGGCGGGGGTGGTCAGCACCCGGGTCGCCCCGATCGAACGGGGCCGGGCGCTGTCGCTGCTGACCATGCACAAGGTGTTCGTCACCGACCGGTCGAACCTGAACCGGAGCCTGGAGGCGGTCAAGCGCAGCGGGCCCGATCTGGTGGAGCTGATGCCCGCGCCGATCATCCCCTGGATGTCGGCACAGGCCCGGGAAGTCCTGTCACCCTTCGTCGCGGCCGGTTTCGTCACCGACCGCGACGGGGTGGCGCATTCACTGGCGATGGGCGCGCTGGCCGCCGCGTCGTCCGATTCGGGACTGTGGTCGCTGACCCGGTCCCGGCTACGTGCGGGAGAACAATGAGTTTCGTAGTGGTGGCCCGGTATGTGACCGCGGAGCGGGACCGGGTCGTCGAACTGCTCGGGCCGATGGCCGAGGCGTCGCGGCGTGAGCCCGGCTGCCGCCGATACACCGTCCACACGGGAATCGAGGAGGGCGTCGTGGTGATCGTCGAGGAGTACGACACCGAACAGGACTTCACCGAGCACTGCGCGTCGGAGCACTTCAAGCGGATCGTGCTCGGCGAGGTCGTGCCGCTGCTGGCCGACCGGCAGGTCACCCGCTGCGTCCCGGCAGGGGAGCGGTGATGCGCGTCCGTGGCGCGGTACTGCGCGAGGTCGGCAAGCCGCTGGAGATCGAGACGCTGACGCTGGACGCGCCGGGGCCGGGCGAGTTGCTGGTCCGCGTGCGCGCGGCCGGACTGTGTCATTCGGACCTGTCGGTGATCAACGGGTCGCGCCCGCGTCCGGTGCCGATGGTGCTCGGCCACGAAGCCGCCGGTGAGGTCGTCGAGGCGGGGCCGGGCAGCGATTTCGTCCCGGGCGAGCACGTCGTGCTGACGTTCGTGCCGTCGTGTGGCGACTGCGGCCCGTGCACCGCCGGACGTCCCGCCCTGTGTGTCCCGGGCGCCGCCGCGAACCGGGACGGCACCCTGCTCGGCGGGGACGTCCGGTGGTCGTCCCCGGTGGGGCGCCCGCTGCACCACCTCGGCGTGTCGGCCTTCGCCGAGTACGTCGTCGTGTCCGCCCGCTCGGCTGTGCGGGTCGACAAGACGCTGCCGTTCGAGATCGCCGCGCTGTTCGGCTGTGCGGTGCTGACCGGCGCCGGTGCGGTGTTCAACGCGGCGGACGTCCGTCCCGGCGACAGCGTGGTCGTGTTCGGTCTCGGCGGTGTCGGCCTCTCCGCGCTGCTCGCCGCGAAGGCCGCCGGTGCGTCCACGTTGATCGCTGTCGACCCGGTCGCCGAGAAGCGGGAGCTGGCTTCGTCACTCGGCGCCACCCGTGTCCTGGCCGGCGACGTCGCGGAGATCCGCGAGCTGACCGGCGGAGGCGCCGACCACGCCGTCGACACCACCGGAGTGGTCGCCGCTCTGGCCCAGGCCTACCAGGCGACCCGGCCGGGCGGGACCACGGTCACCGTCGGTCTGCCGGACCCGTCCGCCGAACTGGCCCTGCCCGCGCAAAGCCTCGTCGCCGAGGAGAAAACCCTGCGCGGCAGCTACCTGGGCTCCTGCGTACCCCGGCGGGACGTGCCCCGGTTCATCGCGCTGTACCAGGCCGGTCTCCTGCCGGTGGAGGCGTTGCTGACCCACTCGATCACCCTCGACGAGATCAACGCGGGCTTCGACCGCCTGCATCGGGGTGGCGCCGTCCGCCAGGTGATCACCTTCTGACCCGGAGCGGGGCGCCGGTAGATTTCCCGTGTGGACACACGCACGGGCGGCGAGCTGATTTCCCTTTCCGGTGGCGAAGTGACGCTGTCGGACCGGCGGACGCAGCGCAGCTGGCCGGTCGCGCTGGAGCCGTACCTGCTGGGCGCGGTGCCGGTGACCCAGGCGTGGTACGCGGAGGTCACCGGCGCGCGGCCGAGTACGGCGCAGGGCGATGGCCTGCCGGTCGAAAGTGTCTCGTGGCTGGACGCGGTCCGGTTCTGCAATGCCGCTTCCGAGCGCGAGGGCTTCACGCCCGCTTATCGCGTCGATGCCGAAGACGCCGAGTGGGACAACACCGCCGATGGATACCGGCTGCCGACCGAAGCCGAATGGGAGTTCGCGTGCCGCGCGGGCACGACCGGCGCCCGATATGGCGAACTCGACGAAATCGGCTGGCACCGCGGCAATTCCGGCGAGCGTGTGCACGAGGTGGGTGGGAAGCGGCCCAACGCGTGGTGCCTGTACGACATGCTCGGCAACGTCTGGGAATGGTGCTGGGACGTCTACGACGCCGAGGTCTACGGCGGCTACCGGGTGCTTCGCGGCGGCGGCTGGTTCGACGAACGCTGGAGCTGCCGGGCGTCGGTGCGCCGCCGCAGCCACCCGACCCTGCGGCTCGACGACGTCGGCTTCCGCGTCGCCCGGTCCTCAACGCCGTGAAGGACTCCTTACCGTCCATCCATGCCCCCGCCACCACCCTCAACGGGCGCGCTGCGCGCGGCAGTAGTGGATTCAAGCGCCGGTAAGGAGTCCTTCACGGCAGGAGAGATCAGGCGAGGGTGAGGCCGTAGGACTGGAGTTCCAGGGTCAGCGGGTAGAAGTAGCTGACGGTGGTGTTGCCGCCGGACAGCGTGCCGAGCCCGGTCGAGCCGTCGTAGGCGGGGCCGCCGGAGTCCCCGTGGTCCGTGTGCGCGGTGGTGCCGAATTCGTGCCGCAGCACGCCGACGTCGAAGTTCACGGTCTGGTCGACCGACTTGATGGTGCCGCCACCGCCGCCGGTGGTGGAACCCTGCTTCTGCATCCGCTCACCGACCCGCGGCGCCGCCGCGCGGGTGATCTTCTGCCCGGTGTTGATCTGGCCGGGGCCGGTGCCGTTCGGCCGGGTCAGGTAGCCGGAGTCGGCGCCGGGGCAGTCGCTGCGGACGATCCTGGCGCCGGTGACGTCGCCGCCGGACCAGGTCCCGCCGAGGTTGGTGCAGTGCCCGGCGGTGAGCAGGTACGGGGTGCTGCCCTTCTTGACGTTGAAGCCGAGCGAACAGCGAGCGCTGCTGTTGCGGATGGCGTCGCCGTCCTTGATGTGCAGTTCGAGCTTGCCCGTCTCGTGCTCGATCCGGACGCTGTCGCCGAGCCGGCTCGCGGCCTCGGTGACCTTCTTCGTGGTGGCCGGGGTGGCGGCGTCGAAGACGGTCACCACGACCTGGTTCGTGCTCGTGTCGATGCCCCACGCGGTCTGCGGCGCGGCGCCGATCCCGTCGAGGCTTTCCTTGACACTGGTCAGCGCCGTGAAGCTGTGGGTGACCTTCTTCGCGGTGAGGCCCGCGTCCCGCACGGTCTTCGCGGCGACGTCGTCGAGGACGGTGACCACCGCTTTCCCGTTGTCGAGGTAGAACCCGCCGGAGGCCGTGCCCAGCGCGTCGGTGACCTGGGTGGCCTGGGTGATCGACGCTTCCTGAAGCTGGGCGAAGGCTAGCGGGCCGGCGGTGGCCTGCTGCGCGCAGACGCCGGTGGTCAGTGCCGCGGTCGACAGGACGGCGAACGCGGCAAGGGTTTTCCGGGATGTCATGGGATCTCCAGTTGTGCCGGGTTGGAAGAAACACGACGGGATCACCCTGTTTGCGAGGGAAAGTGCACCGCTACCGACCAAGGTCGGGTCCCGGACGGTGAATCGCTCGAAAGGGGGGTTTCGGTCATAAAACGGTCGCGGCGGTACTACTCAATTAATGTCCGACGTGCCACCGAAAGTGTGTGTGGTTTTCGTCCGGGTGAACGCGTCCCCCAGTGGCGCGGCGTCCGGAGTGGAGTGAGCGCCGCGCGAACGCCGGTCGCCGGGAACAAACCCTGGCGGACGACGTCATGGGGCCGAGTGATCGTCGTCTCCCAACCGGCCGGTAACATAGGACGGATCGAGGAAGAGGACGCAACGGTGAACACCTCCGAGCAGGCATCTGGCGGCGAGCTGCGCGTGCTCTACCAGCTGCACACCGAGCTGACGATCCTCACCCCTGCTCTCACGGTGGCCCCCGGCACGCCCGAAACGGCGACGATGACGGCGGGGCTGCGGGAGACCACCGCGGCCGCGGCCGAGCTGCTGGCCGTCGCGGAGCCCGACGCCCTCGACCACATCCGGCGCGCACTGGTTTATGCCGCCGCCCACGATTTCGCCGCCGCGTGCAGTGACCTCGCGTACGCCCAGCACCGGCTTTCCGTCCTGCTCCGCCGCGACGACCGGCCCCGCCGGTCCGAAGCCGCGCGCGAACCGACGCTGCGCTGGCGGATCGGGGCCGCCCCGGCCGCTCCGGGCAGGGAGCTCGACCGCCCCTGACAGTGCGGCGCGGTGTCATCGGCATTTCATCGGTCGTGCTTAGCGTCGCGGCATGGGGACACCGGACCGGAGCGGCACCCGGGCGATGGCCGTGCTGCTGCTGGCCGCGCTGGCGGTGCTGGGCCCGGGGATGATCATCTGGGGCGTCGGCGCCCTGAGCCTGACGGAGCCCCGCTGCGGTAACCGGACGATGTCGCCCGAGTTCACCTGCCGGATCACCCGGGACGGGACGGACGGCTGGGTGAGTTCGTCTTCCCGGCAGGAGAAGGCGAACGATCGCGACCCGGCGAACTCCAGGACGTATCAGCAGATGGAGGACGACCAGCGCGCTACCGGGCGGTTCCGGATCGGTGTCGGCGTGGCGTGCGTCGTGATCGACGTAGCGGTGCTGACCGCGCTCGCCGTCTCGTCTGTCAGACGGCGGGCCAGCTGATTTCGTCACCCGTGGGCCGGTTTCGTCACGTGCGGCCACGCGGGCGGCGGTGACAACGTCCCGTAACGTCGCCGCTTGACATGAAGCCGACTTGAGCTCCCAGAATTTAGGTAAGCCTAACTTTGGGAGCTGAGATGGAAGCACAGGCAACGCTGCGGCGGCTGCTGAGTGGCGCGATGGCCACGCACGTCCTCGGGGTCGCCGCGGACCTCGGGCTGGCCGACACCATCGGGGACGGCGCGGGACTCGGGGTCATCGCCGACGCGCACGGCATTCCGCCGGAGCGGATGGTCCGCCTGCTGCGGGCGTTCGCGAGCCTCGGCTGCTGCTTCGAGCGCGCGCCACGGGTGTACGCGCTCACCGAGGTCGGTTCCTTGCTGCGCAAGGACGATCCGGGGTCGCTGCTCGATTTCGCGAAGCTGTCCACCACACCGGTCACCGAGCGGCCGTGGCTGCGGTTGAAGGACAGTCTCCGTACTGGGCGTCCCGCGTTCGAGGACGTCTTCGGCAGGCCCGCGTTCGAATATTTCGCGGACGAGCCGGAGCAGGCGGCGGTGTTCAACGCGGCGATGAGTCAAGGGACCCGGGACTTCGCCGAGGCAGTGCCCCGCTACTACGATTTCGGCCGGTACGCGACCATCGCCGACATCGGCGGCGGGGACGGCACCCTGCTCGCCGGGATCCTGCGCGGTGCGCCCGGCTCCCGCGGCGTCCTGTTCGATCTCGAGGCGGGCAGCGCCGGCGCGGCGGAAAACCTCGGCGCCGCAGGGGTTTCCGAGCGGTGCGACGTGGTGGCGGGGGATTTCCGCGAGGCCGTGCCCGGGGGCGCGGACCTGTACGTGATCAAGAGCGCGCTGCACAACTGGGACGACGACCACGCGGCCGTCATCCTGGGCAACTGCCGCGCCGCGATGAACCAGGGCGGCAGGGTGCTGATCGCCGATCCGGTGCTGCCCGACGCGCTGAGCGAGGACGAGCGGCTGTTCGACCCGTATCTGATGGACCTGCACATGCTGGTCGTCGTCGGCGGGAAGGAACGCACCCGGAGCGAGTTCGAGACGGTGTGCGCGCGGGCGGGCCTGGCCGTCACCGCGATCACGCCGGTTCCCCCGACCGGCCTTTGCCTGATCGAGGCCGAGGCACGGTGACCGCAGGCGAAACGGTGCGCGGCTGGCTGCACGGGGCGATGGCGGGGCGGCTCGCGGGGGTGTTCGCCCGGCTGGGCATGGCCGATCTGATCACCGAAGGGAACGGAACACTCGACGCGCTCGCCCGCGCGTGCGACATGGCACCGGAGCGGGCGATCCGGCTGCTGCGCGGATTCGCCGACATCGGTCTGTGCGCCGAGGACGCATCGGGGACGTTCACGCTCACGGAGGCGGGAGCGTTGCTGGGCAAGGGAAGCGAGCTGAACGACGTTGTCCGGCTGATGACCGATCCGGTGACCGAGCGTGCCTGGGCGGCGGTGGAGGCCGGGGTGCGCTCCGGCCGCGGCGGGTTCCACGAGGCGTTCGGGATGTCGATCTTCGAGCACATGGACGGTGACCCGGAACTCCGCACGCGGTACGACCGGTTCATGGGCGGGCACACCGTCGCGATCGCGGAGGAGGTGGGGGAGCACCACGACTTCGGCCGCTACCGGCGCGTCATCGACGTGGGCGGCGGGGACGGCACGTTGCTCGCGGTGCTCTCACAGCGGTATCCGGAGCTGCGCGGGCGAGTGTTCGACCGCGCCGACGGCGATTTCCTGCGCGAGGTGCCCGCCGGGGCCGACGCTTACCTGCTCAAGTGGATCCTGCACGACTGGCCCGACGACGAGGCCGTCACGATCCTGCGCAACTGCCGCGCCGCGACGCCCCCGCACGGCAGGGTGCTCGTCGTCGAGCTGATCCTGCCGGAGCGCGGAAGTCCGGACCGGCCAAGGGATCCGGCGCTCACCGACCTGAACATGCTGACGATCTACGGCGGGCGGGAACGTACCCGCGACGAGTTCGAGTGGCTGTTCGCCCAGGCCGGGCTCGCCGTCGAACTGGTCACGCCACTGCCGTCGGGAATGTCCCTGATCGAGGCGGTACCCATGTGATCGTGTTCCCCGGTTCTCAAGCGCCCCAATGTGGCGTTCGTTGCGTTGGACGCAGCGAATGTGGCGTTCGGTGCGTTGAGCGCACCCAATGCCATGGACCGCCCCGGGTTTGTTGGAGGCCGATCGTTCTGGGAAGGATGAGCGGCGTGGCGAGCAGCAGGTTTCCGCGGGAGTTGAAGGATCGTGCCG
>NZ_JBHYIK010000116.1:0-5557 GCF_042739735.1 Amycolatopsis sp. NPDC059027
GGTTAAGGCCACCATGCGGGCGTCAGACGCCCGCAAGGTGGCCTTAACGGCACTCGGGCCCAGGGAGGCGGCGAGGTCGGGCGCTACTGGCGGAGTTGGGTGGAGAGGCGGACGGCGTCGTTCGCGATGCGCTTGAGCAGCGGGGCGTCCTTGTGCCCCGCGAAGAAGTCGGTGAGCACGATGGTCACGTCGGTGCCATCGGCCTTCGACGCGTACGCCGCCTTCTCCGCGCTCACCCGGGGCGCGCCCGGCGCCTTGTACGTGCCGTCCTTCACCAGATCGGTGACGTTCCCGGTGCCGTCGTTCTCGGTCAGCGTCTTGAGCTGGGCAGCCGAGGCGGCGTCCGGCATGGTCACCAGCACGACCGACACGAGCGCCTTCGCCCCGCCGCTTTCGGTGGTGTACAACGCGCGGGACAGCGACACACACGGCGTCTGCTGGAAGAGCTTCTGCGTCGTGCCGTAGGACTTCGCCGCGCAGTCACCCGACTTGAGCGGGCCGTTGACGAGGCCGAAGGTGAACTCGCCGGTGTTCGCGGGCGGCTGGGCGACCTGCTCCGGGGCACTCTTGTGCCGGATCAGGAACCAGATCAGCCCGGACACGATCGCGATCGCGACCAGCCCGGCTCCCTTGAGCAGCAACGCGCGCCTGTCCCGCGCGGGAGCGGGCGACGGCCCCGGACGGGCGCCGACTGCGCCCAGCGGGGCGGTGTCCGAAGGTCCGGGGGTAAAGGGTGCACCAACCACGGGCACATACGGTAGTTCACCGCCCCTGCCGGGTTCACTCGAAGGCGCGAAGTACGCGTTCGACGTCGTCAGCGGTGTTGTAGAGGTGGAAGCCGACCCGGACCTTGCCGTCCCGCACGCCGGACACGACTCCCGCCGCGGCCATCCGCCCGGCGTCGGCGGCCAGCGACACGATCGCGGTGTCCCGCGCGGGCAGGCCGAGCGCGCCCAGCAGCGAGTTCGCCAGGCCGACGTTGTGCGCGCGGACCTCGGCGAGGTCGAGCGAGCCGAGGTAGTCCAGTGCCACGGCGGCGCCGACATGGGCCAGCCACACCGGGGAGAGGTCGAACCCGCGCGCGTCCCCGGCCAGGCGCAGCGGCAGGCCGTAGATGCTGTTCCACCGGTCGTCGCCGCCCGCGTACCAGTTCGCCGCGGCGGGGCGGGTCCGTTCGTGTGCCCGCGGGTGCACCGCCATCCACGCCGAGCCACGCGGCGAGAGCAGCCACTTGTACCCGGCGGCGATCACCCAGTCGGCCCACGCGACGTCGAGCGGGAGCCAGCCGGCGGCCTGGGTGGCGTCGAGCAGCACGGCGGCGCCGGTGGCCTCGGCGGCGGCACGCAGGGCGGCGAGGTCGGCGATGCTCCCGTCGGCCGACTGGACGACGCTCACCGCGACGAGGTCGTGTCCCTCGACCCGGCTCGCCAGCTGGTCCGGCGGGACCTCGGTCACGGTGATCCCGCGGTCGGCGTGCGCGGCGAACGGGAAGGTGACGCTGGTGAAATCGCCCGCGGCGACCAGCACCCGCGCGTCGTCCTTCAGCCCGGCGGCGACATTCGCGATCAGCTGGGACACCGACGCGCCGATCGCGACCCGGTCCGCCGGGACGCCGGCCAATCGCGCGAAACCCGCGCGGGAGCTGTCGACGATCGCGTCGAAGTCGTACGGCCGGGCCTCACCGCGACGCCATTTCTCGACGCTTTCGGCGACGGCGTCGGCGGCAGCGGCGGGCGGGACACCGATGCTGGGTGTGTTGAGATATCCGGGCGGGGCGGCGAATTCGGCTCCGAAGGCGTGCATGGCCCCGACCCTAGACAGCCACCCCGCCCGGATTCACCCCCTTATCCCACCAGCGCGGCGATCTCGTCGAAGGTCAGCGGCTTCGCGGGAAGCTCGCCGCCGTCCCGGACCGCACACACGGTTTCGAGCGCCGAGACCAACGCCACCCGGTACGGCAGCGAGCCGACACTCACGCGTGCGACGCCCAGATCTGCCAGCCCGGCGAGCGTGGCCGCCCCCGGGATGAACAGCAGGTTCACCGGGACCCCGGCCGCGGAAACCACCCGCTCGACGTCCTCGGGCGCGACGAGCCCGGGGACGAACACGCCGTCCGCGCCCGCACCCGCGTAGGCCCGTACGCGCTCCGCCGCGGTGTCCGCCGAGTGGTCGCCGCCGAGGTGGGTGTCGGTGCGCGCGTTGAGGAACAGGTCCGGCACGCGGTCCTTGACCGCACGGATCAGCGCGCACTGAGCGTCGATGTCGGCCAGCCGCCCGTCCGTCACCCGCCAGTCTTCGAGGTTCACGCCCGCGACGCCGATTCCGGCGAGTTCCTCGACGAGGTCGGCCACCTCCCCGGGATCGGCGCTGAACCCCTCCCCGATGTCGACCGTGAGCAGGACGTCCAGCCTCGCGAGGGTCCGTGCGAGGACGACCGTGGCCGCACGGCCCGAGGGCACGCTGTCCGGCTCCCCCGCCGCAGCCGCCACCCCGAGACTCGTCGTGGCGATGGCCGGGAACCCTTGCTGGGCAAGGAGAGCGCCGAAGCCGAAGTCCCAGGTGTTCGGCAGCAGCAGCGGGGTGCCGGGAACATGCAGGTCGCGGAACGCGGTGAAGTCGGTCATGCCCCGAACCTAGAACCTGGACCGTTCGGCGGCGGCCGAACCTTCGGGCGTCTTCCCGGGCAGTTCGAGGAACGGCGTCAGGATGCCGGGAGTGGCGGTGTCCGCGAACTCCAGTGCTTCGTCCGTGGCGGCGTCGAAGACCGAGTACGCGCCGGAGCCCGCCGCCGTCGTCGCGGTCAGCGTCACCAATCCCTTGCGCCGCTGGAAAACGGACTGCTTCACGACGAGGCCGATCACCCCGTCCCGTTCCAGTGCGACGGTGCTGCGCCGGACGGCACCGCTGCGCGCGACCAGATAGCGGCCGGTGATCCCGTGCCCCAGGTTGCGATAGGCCTCGAACGCGAGCAGCACCGCCACCGGGAACGCGACCACGGCCAGCGCCACGCCGATGATCAGCAGGACGTCGGTGAGCAGCAGGCCGAGCACCACGAGCACGAGTACCGGCAGCGCGGCCCCGATCAGCGCCCACCGCAGCCGCCGTCCCCTGGCCGCCACCGGATGCGACCGCAGTCGCACGGTTTCGGTCGGCGACACCGGTTCCCGCAGCACCAGCGCGGCGACGCGGTGGGCCTCCGCGCGCGGCGCCGCGGGCAGCAGT
This sequence comes from Amycolatopsis sp. NPDC059027, assembly GCF_042739735.1. Lineage (NCBI taxonomy): Bacteria > Bacillati > Actinomycetota > Actinomycetes > Pseudonocardiales > Pseudonocardiaceae > Amycolatopsis > Amycolatopsis sp. NPDC059027. Next base: position 3,223 of record NZ_JBHYIK010000116.1, read on the forward strand.
GTGTGGTAGTCGGTCTTGTCGTCGTCGTTCTTCTGCCGCATGCCCGTCGCGACGGCGTCCACCCGCGCGGCCCCGACGAGCCGGTTGCCGAGCGGCTCGACCAGGTCGATCCCGCGCAGCCGCCGCTCCTCGACGGTGATCGACCGCGTGGTCAGCAATCCGCGTCGCACTCGCAGCGTGCCGCCCGGTTCACGCTCCAGCCGGTAGTTCCACCACATCTCGACGAACAGCGCGAGCGCGCCCACGACGCCGACCACCAGCGCGGCCGCGAGCAGGACCAGGATCGTGACCACCAGCGGGAATTCGCGGAACCGCTCGAAAACCCACGCGATGAAGCCCTTCTGCGCGCCGAACCAGTCGGCGACCTTGAACAGCGCGCCGAACGCGGCGAGCCCCAGCGTGGGCGCGAGGAACGACATCGGCGCGTACCGCAGCCACTGCCAGTCGAGCTGTGCGAGGACGTTGTCGTCGGCCACCGCTGCCGGTTTGCTTTCCGTGCGGTGCAACAGTTCCGTGCGCAGGCTTTCGGCGTCGGCGCGGGCGAGCGGGTCGAGCTTGATCCGGCCGTGGCCGGACTTCTCGTGCTGCCCGGTGCCGATGGTGAGCACCGCGACGCCGAGCAGCCGGTGCAGCGGGTTCGCGGTGAGATCGACACTGCGGATCCGTTCGCGCGGCAGGGATTTCCGCGAGTGGATCACCAGGCTGAACACCACTTCGAGGCGTTCGGGCGTACACCGGTAACGGGTCCCGCGCCAGCGCAGGTAGTCGCCGAAGACGATCGCGCCGACGAACACGATCGCCGCGGGCACCACGAACAGCAGCGCCAGCCACCACCGCGTGCCGCCGCCGATGACACCGATGATGGTCGGGATCGCCGCGCCGAGGGCGACTCCCGCCATGGTCAGGGCGCTGACGCCGAGCGTGCGCCGGTCGAGACGGTGCCAATCGGCGAACTCCTGGCTGTCGAACCGCGCGGTCACGTGGCATCACCCGGCGTCGCCTGGGTGAGCTCGGTGAGCTGCTCGGCCACCCGCGCGGCGACCTCGGCGTCGAGACCGCGGATCTTGATCGCGCCGCGTGCCGAGGCAGTGGTGACGGTGAGCGTGGCGAGACCGAACAGCTGCTCCAGCGGCCCGCGCAGCGTGTCGACGGTCTGGATGCGGGACAGCGGCGCGACCCGCCACTCCTGCCAGACGAACCCGGACCGGGTGTAGACGGCCGTTTCGGTGTTCTCCCACCGGTGCACCCGGTACCACCACAGCGGCAGCGCGATCACCCAGGCCGCCCCGAGCACCGCCAGCACGACACCGGGGACCAGCAGCGGCACCCTGGCGTCCGGGAGCAGAAGGCCCAGTACCACCAGCGCCACCACCGGGATCCCGAAGACCAGCGCGCTCTGGGCACGCCACCAGGCGATGGCCCGCCAGTCCAAGGCGTGCCGCGGTGGCCGCAGCGCGACCCGCTTTTCAAGAGCAGAGTTTGTGTTCACCATTCCCCCCGAAGAGCTGGTTACAATGCGATCGCATCGTAACGGACAGCGGGAAAGCTTCGCAATGCGGTCGCATGGTGAAGCCGGACGGTAACTTTCAAGAGGGCAGGACACACCGTGCCGAAACAGGTGGACCACGACGAGCGGCGGTCGCAGATCGCCGAAGCCTTGCAGCGGCTGACCACCCGGCGCGGGCTCGAGGGCGTGAGCCTGCGTCAGGTCGCGGCCGAGGCCGGGATGTCGATGGGCCTGGTGCAGCACTACTTCAAGAACAAGGACGAGATGCTGTTGTACGCCCTCGAACACCGGGCGAAGCTGCGCGAGGCCCGCATCGCCGAGAAGGTCACCGCCACCGGCGACCCGAGCCCGCGGACCATCCTGCGGACCTGCCTGCTCGAAATGCTCCCGCACGACGAGCGGACCGAGGGCGACTACCTGATCGGGATCGCCTACTTCGTGCGCGCGCTGGCCGACCCCGCGATGGCCGCGGTGTTCAGCGAGGGAGTGCCCGACGTGTTCCGCTTCTTCGCCGACATGATCCGCCAGGGCCAGGCCGCGGGCGACGTCGCACCGTCGATCGATCCCGACCAGGAAGCCGCGATCCTGTGGGCACTGGCGGACTCGCAGGGCTCCAACATCCTCCTCGGCCATCGGACCGCGGCCGAAGCGGTGTCCACAGTGGACTACCACCTCGACCGCGTCTTCACCCCGCCGGGCTAACTTCGCGAGTCCCGCATTCGCGCGCCCGAGTTCAACACTCGCGTGCCGAACCGAACGTCCGCGTACGCCGACTATTCGCGATGTCGCGAACGCTCCGTTGCCGACGATGAGCGTCCCGAACGGAGC
>NZ_JBHYIK010000116.1:5567-18249 GCF_042739735.1 Amycolatopsis sp. NPDC059027
GCTCCGCGTCAGCTTGTTTTCCCGCTCTCTCTGCCAGATTTGGCGCCGCCTACCTTGCCGCACCCGACCCCCCCCCCCCCCACACACCGGCCGGGCCCACCGCATACTGTGAAGGCCTCCTTCACCGCACCACAACGACCCCGGGAAAGCACCCACCAGCGAAGCCGCACCCCCACCTACCGAGACACCTCAACGTGGAACTCGGGCGCAGGAATGCGGGACTCAGCCGCCGTGGTTCGAGGCGTTGGACACCGCCGCCGCGCGGGCGGCTCGCAGCTCCCGGAACACCTTCCGGAGAGCGGGAACGGCGGCACCGGCCCGCTCCTCCAGCTCGGCGATCCGGGCCCGGTGACGCCGCCGATCGCGGCGGGAGACCACCGTGCGCAGCTCCGCCGCGGCGACGAGCGCGGCCAGCGCCGCGGCCGCCGAGTCCACTTCGGACACTGCTGTCGCGCCACGCACCGCGTCGTCGACGGCGCCGCGAAGCCGGTCCGCCGCACCTCGATCCAACACCAGCGGACGCCGTACCGTGAACAGCCCGAGTGCGCGGGAGACCTTCAGCTCGATCGTGCCCGCCGCGTCCAACTGGGTTTCGAGCGACCGCACCGTATCCCTCGCGCCCCGCCGGACCCACGACCGCCATGAACGCCGCCGATCCCCCGCCACCTCGGCGAGTACGTCGTCGAGGACGAGATCCCCCGTCCCGCGTTCGTCGACGGCGACGGCCTTGCCGTCATCGTCGGCGATCCGGCCACGCTGCACCAGATCCGTGAGCGCGGCTGCGCGGACCAGCAGGCTCACCCGCTGCCGGTCGCGCAACCGCCCGCCCCCGGGATCGCAGGCCAGCAGATAGGCCTTGGCCGGTAACGACAACTCACTCATCGCGTTCCTTCCGTTCACTGCCGTTTCACCGACGGCCAGATCTCCGGCCACGGCACCTTTCTGCCTTCGTACCGCCACACCAGCCCGTCCACGACCGGGGTCACGCGGTCGAAGTACGGCCGTAACAACTCCGGGTCGAATCCCACGAAGACCACACTCGTCACCGATTCCGGCGGCCGGTCGAAGTACCAGTACCCTCGGTGTCCACTGTAGACATCCGAGACGCCGTACTGCCTGCCGTAGTACTCGACGGCCGCCGCCATCGGGTAGATCTCGGCGAACACCGCGGTGTGTTCCCGTTCCCCGGGCGGCAGGCCGGCATACAGCTTCCCGATCTGCTCGCCGAGTTGGGCCTGCGGCAGCTCGCCGGGCGCGAAAACGCTGCCCAGCGGCAGGAAACCGATGCTGGTCTTCGCCATCGTCGCCGGGAAGACCGGAAGAGCGGAGACAGTGATCACGGCCGAGAGCACGAACACCGGCCAGACCACCGCGCGCCACCAGCGCACCAGGTTCCGCCGCGTCAGTTCGGTCGCCGCGGCCGCGAACGGCAACGCGAGCACGCTGAACACGTAGTACGAACGTCCTTGTGCCACAGCGAAAGCGACGATCACCGCGAGCAACGCGACGCCGAGAAACCGATACGCGCGCAAGTCCGGCGAGCGCAGCAGCCGCCAGAAACCGTACAGCAACGCCAGCATCCCGGCGCCGATGCCCGCGCTGGTCAGCACGTCGCGGAAGAAGGCCCCGTAGCCAGGGAATTCGGCGGCCACGACGTCGCTCATCCGCGCGTACGGCCAGCCGTGCGTCGCCTGCCAGAGCAGCGTCGGAATCGTCGCGATCACCGCGATCGCACCACCGAGGTACAGCTTCGGCCGGGTCAGCAGTTCCCGCGGCCCGAACACCGACGCGCTGAGCAGCACCAGCGCCCACAGCGCCGGGGTGAGGAACTTCGTCTCCAGCGACACCGCCGTCACCACACCGGCCCAGACGAGCAGCCCGTCGCGGCGCGTGCGAACCCAGCGGACCAGCAGCCACACCACGACCGTCCACAGGAACGGGTCGAGCGTGTACGTCGCGATCCAGTGGCTGAGGATCACGAGCCCCGACGTCGCGTACGCACCTGCGGCCATCGCTTGCGCGACCCGTCCCCCGCCGAGCTCCCGCGCGATGAGCGCCGTGACGACGACACCCGCCGCGGCGGCCAGCGTCACCGGCAGCCGCAGCGCGATCAGCGAGCCGGGGAACAGCGCGTCCATTCCGCCTGCCAGCAGCGGGACGAGCGGTGGCTGGTCGAAATACCCCCAGGCAGGATGATCTCGACCGGCCACCAGGAAATACAGCTCGTCGAACCCTCTGGCGTACCGGCTGCTGGTCACCAGCAGCACGCCGCCCGCGAGCGCCGCGATCACCAGCACGGGCACCCGGGCGAATCCGGGCAACGGCGGCGTCCCGAGTCGTGTTCGGACGGTCTGCATCTCCCTGGCCCCTCTCCCTCGCCGGTACCGCCAGTCCACCGCGCCGGGCGGGGTGCGGATAAGCGGGCAAGGAGGGTGATCACGGCGACGAAAGTTGCCGATCCCGTCGCGAGTCGCAACTTTCGTCGGCATCGGAATCGCCGCGGATGCGGATCGGGCGCGCCGGGACACGCCAGCCGTTACCGTGACGACGTGGCGGAGAGAGCGGGGCACCGGCCGTTGTGGCCGAGTCGGAGCGACGGCTTCTGGCTCGTTTTCGCCGCGCTGGCCTTCTGCGGCCTCGACGTCGTGATGTACATCTTCGACCCGCCCACGACGGGCGCGCTCGGCCCGGCGGCGGGGCTGGTCCTCCAGCTGATCTCGGACCTGTCGCTGATCCTGTTGTTCCGGTTCCCGGCGCAGGTCGCGGGATTCGTCGTCGTGGTGGCGCTGCTGATGCTCGCGTCCAACCTCTTCACCCCCGGCCTGCTCGTGCCGGTGGATCCGGTGGTGACGTCGCGGACGGTGCCGACCATCACGCCGGTGGTGCTCAGCCAGCTCGCCAAGGTGCTGGACCGGCGAACCGTGCTGATCGTCGCCGGGATCCTCGCGGTGATCGCGACCCGGCCCTGGCAGCCGAGCTGGAACATCACGCCGTTCGGCCTGCTCAGCACCGCGCTGCCCGCCGTCGTCTCGCTGTACTTCGAGGCGCGGAAGCAGCTGCTGCGTTCCCTGCGCGACCGCGCCGAGCGGGCCGAACGTGAACAGCATCTGCTCGCCGAACAGGCCCGCGCCGAGGAACGGCGACGGCTGGCGAGCGAGATGCACGACGTCGTCACCCATCGCTTGAGCCTGATGGTGCTGCACGCCGGCGCGCTCGGCGTGACCTCGCAGGACGACGCCGTGCGCGGTGCCGCCGAGGACATCCGCCGGGAAGGGGCCCTCGCGCTGGACGAGCTCCGAGATCTCGTCGGCGTGCTGCGCAACGGCGCGAACCTCGACGCGCGCACGCTCAGCCCCGCGCCGACCGGCGATCCGGCGACGCTGGCCGAGGAATCGCGGTCGGTGGGCGTGCCGACGGAGCTTTCGGTGACCGGCGATCCGTCGCAGCTTTCGCCGACCATCGCGCGGACCGCGTACCGGGTCGTGCAGGAGGCGCTGACGAACGTCCGCAAGCACGCGCCCGGCTCGTCCGCGACGGTGGACCTGCGGTATCACGCCGGCGGGCTGGAGGTGTCGGTCCGGAACACCGCGGCGGCTTCCCCGCCGGATCCAGCGCTGGCGGGCAAAGGCTCCGGCGCGGGTCTCGCCGGGCTCCGCCAGCGGGTCGAGCTCATCGGCGGGCGGTTCGACGCGGGCCCGGTACCCGGCGGCGGGTTCCGGGTCGGTGCGATACTGCCCGCCTACGTCCCGACGACGGAAGGCGCGCACAGTGATCCCGGTGGTCGTGGTCGATGACGAGCCGATGGTCTGCGCGCATCTCCGCTCGATCCTCGGCTCCGCGGACGACATCGACGTCGTGGCACAGGCGCAGGACGGCGCGGAGGCGGTCGAGGCGGTGGTTCGGTACCGGCCGCGCGTGGTGCTGATGGACCTGCGCATGCCCGGTGTCGACGGGTTGACCGCCATCGAACGCATCGCGGCCCTGCCGGACGCGCCCGCGGTGGTGGCGCTGACGACGTTCGACGCCGACACGTACGTGATCCGGGCGCTGCGCGCGGGCGCGGCCGGGTTCCTGGTGAAATCGACGCCGCCGGAGGATCTGATCGGCCTGGTCCGGGTGGCGGCGGACGGGCACACCGTGCTCTCGCCGGAAGCCGCGCGGCGGCTCGTCGCGTTGTCGTCCGACGGCCGCCAGCGCGGTGAGGACGCGCGGCGCAAGACCGCCGGGCTCACCGAACGCGAGACGGATGTGCTGGCGTGCCTGGGCGAAGGACTGTCCAATGCGGACATCGCGGCGCGGCTGCACCTCGCCGAGGCGACCGTGAAGAGCTACGTGTCGCGGATGCTGGTGAAACTCGACTGCGCGAACCGCACCCAGGCCGGTTTGCTGGCCCACGAAGCCGGCCTCGTCCCCCGTTGAGAGGCTCAGGCGGAGACGGCGGCGTTCTCGCGATCGTAGGTGTCGCGGGCGCGTTCGACCTCGCCCATGTGGCTGCGGGCCCAGCGATCCAGCATGTCGAGCGGCTCGGAGAGGTTGCGCCCCAACGGAGTCAGCTCGTACTCGACACGCGGCGGGATGACCGGGTAGGCGGTGCGCGTCAGGATGCCGTCGCGGACCAGGCTGCGCAGCGTCTGGGTGAGGACCTTCTGCGAGATGCCGTCCACCCGCTTGCCGATCTCGGTGAACCGCAGCGGACCGTCGACGAGAGCGCCGACGATGAGCACCGTCCACTGGTCGCCGATGCGGTCGAGCAGCTGGCGGGTCGGGCAGTCCCGGTTGAACGGGTTCGGGCTGAGGTCCACGGCAACCCCTCCTCACTCTCCCAGAGAGAGTAACACCCCCGCGCGCAGGTCAGTGTGACGTCGCGGGTGCCATGAGCGCGGTGAACAGCACCCGCAGGTGCCCGCGCGCCCGGTCCCAGCGTGCCTCCAGCTCGGCCTGGTCCCGCGTGGCCCAGCTCGCGATGAGGATGCCCCGCACGACGTCCATCGCCGTGTACACCGCGTGCAGGAACTCCGGGTGTCCCGAATAGTCCGGCAGCAGCGCCTTCCCGAACTCGATCAGGCTGCTGGTGGCGATCGGTTCGACCAACGCCATCTGCCGCCGCAGTTCGGGGTCGGTGCGCGAAGCCACCCACAGCTCGACGGTCGCGGAGAACACCGGCCCCTGGTGCATCTCCCACAGCAGTTGCAGCGCGTCGCCCACCGGATCGGACGACGCGCGGAGCCGGTCCAGCTCGGCCATCGCGACCTGGGTGCGCTTGGCCGCCAGATGCCGGATCGCGGACGTCACCAGATCGGCCTTCGTCGGGAAATGGTGCACCTGCGCGCCGCGGGTGACCCCGGCCCGGTCCGCGACGCGGGTCGTCGTGGTACCGGAGTAGCCGTACTCGACGAGGCAGTCGACGGTCGCGTCGAGCAGGCGCGTCCGCATCGCGGCGCTGCGTTCCTCCTGGGTCCGTCCGGTCGATCCCCGTCGTGGCGCTGACATGCGCCTACTCTATGGGGCGGGCCGCACCCCGGTCGCGCTGGTCGCCGCGACCAGCCCGTCGACGCACCGCCGGATGAACGACGCGAGCGTGCGCCGGTACAGCCATCCCGTGCCGGGGATCTTCGCCGTGAACGCCGAATGCCAGTGGATTTCGGTGCCGCCGTCGTCCGGCGTCAGGTCGACGTCGGCGCGGTAGCCGCGCAGCGGCAGGCCCGAGCGCAGCGCGTACGAGAACCGGCGAGCCGGCACGAGTTCGACGATCTCCTCGCAGCTCTTGATCCGCCCGGTGCGGAAGAGGCGGAGCGCGCCGAGGCCCTCGGGCGCGTCCTCCCCTTCCCGGGTCAGGCGGAACGAGCCGAGCGGAGACCACTCCGGCCAGCTCGCTCCGTCCCTCAGCAGCGCGTAGACCTCCTCGGGCGACGCCGTCGTGTGACCCCGCACCGATATCCGCTGAATCCCCATCGGACCCTCTCCCTCGCCGTACCACATGGTACACGTACCATGTGGTACATGATTGCGGCAAGCGCCGATCCCCGGGCGAAGCTCCTGGAGGCGGCGATCGAGCACATCGGACGGCATGGCGGCGCGGACCAGAGCCTGCGGACCCTCGCCGGCGCGCTCGGCACGAGCCACCGGATGCTGATCTACCACTTCGACTCCAAGGAAGGCCTGCTCACAGCGGTCGCGAGCGAGGTCGAGCGGCGTCAGCGCGAGGTGCTCGCCGATCTCCCGGCCGACGTCCCGATCGTCGAACTCGGCCGCCGGTTCTGGCGCCGGCTCACCGACGACACCCTGCGGCGTAACGAAAGACTGTTCTTCCAGCTCTACGGCCACGCGCTCGGCGGCACGCCGGGAACCACCGCATTGCTCGACGGCGTCGTCGACGACTGGCTGCCGCCGCTGACCGAGCTGCTCGCCCGCGCCGGTGTCCCGGAAGGACAGTGCGCGGCGCAGGCCCGGCTCTGCCTGGCCGTGGCGCGAGGCCTCCTGCTCGACCTCGTGACGACCGGTGACCGCCGTGCCGTCGACGAGGCGATGGACCTGTTCGTTTCGACGCATTTCGCGGCGTTCGAACAGGCGCGCTGACCTGCCCCGGCTAGGCTGGCTCGGATGGAGATGCTGCACCTGCGCTACTTCGTGGCCGTGGCCGAGGAGCTGAACTTCTCCGCGGCGGCGCGCAAGCTGCACATGGCCGCGTCCCCGCTGAGCCAGCGCATCAAGGACCTCGAACACGAACTCGGCCGGCAACTGTTCGACCGCAGCACGCACCACGTGACCCTCACCCCCGCCGGGAACGCGCTCCTGCCGATCGCGCGGGACATCCTGGAGCAGGTCAACTCGATCCCGTGGCGGCTGCGGGAGGCAACCAAACCGCAGCGCAGCACGCTGTTCCTCGGCATACCCGCCGGGGTGCACCCGGATCTGCGCGAGCGGGTCAACGAGCTGGCCCGGCGCTGCGGCGACCGCTACGAGCTCAAACGGTGGCCGGGCAGCTCGGCCGATCTCGTCGCCGCCGTCCACGACGGAAAGCTCGCGTTGTCGGTGGTACGGCTGCCGGTCGCGGATCCCGCGCTGGACGTGCTCACGGTCATGTCCGAACGCCTGGGCGCGGTGGTGCCCGCCGACCGGTTCGCCGGGCGGGATTCGGTCAGCCTGGCCGAGTTGTCCGAATTCGCCTATGTCGCCTCCCCGGAGGAAACGCGGCCTGCGTATTTCGAACAGCTCGACCACGAGCTGACGTCGCGGGGCATCAAAAAACGTATCCGGCTGACCAACACCGGCTACGGCGGCGTCACCGAAATCATTTCCAGTGAAAAGGCTTTCTCGGTTTCGATGCTCGACGAACGCAGCCCGATGCACGGCTACCGGCTGGAGAACGTGACCGTCCTCCCGTTCACCGACTTCCACCCCCAGCTGGACACCGGGCTGATCTGGCGTGCCGACCGCGCCGACGGCGGCGATCTCGAAGAGCTGATCGGCATCGTCCACGACGTCTTCGGCGACCCCATCGCCCACTGAGATTCGCGCCCACAATTCGCCGAAACTGCGTCCACCAATGGTATGACCGCTGCGGTCATACCATTGTTCGCCACTTGATCATTCCGTTTTCCCGAATGCGCCACTAACTTCGAAAGCAGAGAACGAAGCAAGGCGCAGGAGGAGAAATGACGGACGGCACGACGAAGGCGGGCCCGCTCGACGGGGTCCGCGTGATCGACCTCTCCACCGTGGTCATGGGCCCGTACGCGGCGCAGATCCTGGGCGATCTCGGCGCCGACGTGATCAAGATCGAGTCGCCTGCGGACACCGTCCGAAACGGACGGTACCGCACCACACCGGGCATGACCCCGCTCAACCTGAACGTCAACCGCAACAAGCGAAGCGTGGCATTGAACCTCAAGGACGACGCGGAACGCGAGCGCGCACTCGAACTGATCGACGGCGCCGACGTCCTGATCACCAACATGCGCCCCGGCGCACTGGCCCGGCTCGGCATGACCTACGAGGACCTCGCCGATCGCAACCCCGGCCTGGTCTACGCCCACGCCCAGGGTTTCCGCGGCGATTCGGACCGTGCCGGGAACGCCGCCTACGACGAGACCGTGCAGGCCGCGTCCGGGCTGGTCGACATCGCGAACCGCGCGCTCGGCAAGCCGGTCTACCTGCCGACGATCCTCGGCGACAAGGTCTCTTCGCTCACCATCGCCTACAGCGTCCTCGCCGCGCTGGTGCACCGGAACAAGACCGGCGAGGGGCAGTTCGTCGAGATCCCGATGACCGACACGTTGATCGCGTTCAACCTCGTCGAACATCTCGCCGGGCACGTGTTCGAGCCACCGCTGGCCGCCACCGGGTTCCCGCTGTCGATGTCGCCGGGTCACCACGCGGTGCACACGAAGGACGGCCTCGCCTGCGTGATCCCCTACAACCCGCAGAACTTCCGGGACTTCTTCCACGCCGCCGGGCGCCCCGATCTCGCCGAGGACCCGCGCGTCAACGGTCCCGCCATCGACTCCGCCGACAACGAAGGCCTCGCCGAGCTGATCGACGAGTGCGCCCCGGCGCTGACCACCGGGGAATGGGCCGAGGTGTGCGCCAAGCACAGCATCCCGATGGCCCCGGTGCTGGAACTGGATCGCGCGCACGACGACGAGTACGTCCGCGAAGGCCACCTGCTCGACACCGTCGAGCACCCGACCGAGGGTCCGATCCGGACGGTCGGCATCCCGGTGCGGTTCTCCGCGACCCCCGCCTCCGTTCGGCGCCTGGCACCGACGCCGGGCCAGGACACCGAAGAAGTCCTCCGCGAGCTCACCGCTCGCTGAGGTTCGCAGGAAGAAGAAAGCCATGAGCACCAACGAAGTGCGCACCGAACGGATCGGCCCCACCCTGCTGATCACGATCGACCGGCCCCGGGCACGCAACGCGGTCGACGCGGCCGTCGCGGCCGGGCTGGCCGCCGCACTCGACTTGCTGGAGACCGACCCCGGGCTGCGCGCGGGCGTACTGACCGGCGCGGACGGGACGTTCAGCGCCGGAATGGACCTCAAGGCCGCGCTGCGCGGCGAATCGCCGGAGATCCCGGGACGCGGGTTCGGCGGGCTGACCGAGGCCACGCTGACCAAGCCGCTGATCGCCGCGGTCGAGGGCGCCGCGATGGGCGGCGGGTTCGAACTCGCGCTGGGCTGTGACCTGATCGTCGCCGCCGAGGACGCGACGTTCGGCCTTCCCGAGGTCAAACGCGGGCTGGTCGCGGCGGGCGGCGGCGTCATCCGGCTGCCGAAGCGGGTCCCGCACCACCTGGCGATGGAGTTCCTGCTGACCGGCGAACCGGTGAGCGGCATCCGCGCCGGGGAACTGGGCCTGGTCAACCGGGTGGTCCCGGCGGGCGACGCCGCGGCCGTCGCGCTGAAGCTGGCCGGACAGCTGGCGGGCAACGCGCCGCTGGCGCTGGCCGCGGTGAAGAAGATCGTGCGTGCCGCCGACGGCGTGCCGGACGCCGACGCGTTCGCCGCGCAGCGCGAGGAAATGGGTCACCTGATGGCTTCGGCCGACGTCCGCGAGGGCATGCGGGCGTTCGCCGAGCGCCGCGATCCCGTGTGGACAGGACGGTAGAAACCATGAACCAGCAAGAAGTTCTCCAGCACGTCACCACCCCGTTGGTGAACCCGGCGTACGCACCGGTGGTCCCGCGGTTCACCGACCGCGAGTACCTCAACATCGTCTACCGCACCGACGCCGACGCGCTGCGCGCCGTCGTCCCGGAACCGCTGGAGATCGACGAGCCGCTGGTGCGGTTCGAGGTCATGAAGATGGGCGACGTCTCCGGTTACGGCCCCTACACCGAGTCGGGTCAGGCCATCCCGGTCACCTTCGACGGCGAACGCGGCGAGTACCTGCACGCGATGTACCTCGACAACTTCCCGGCCACCGCGTCCGGCCGCGAGATCAGCGCCTATCCGAAGACCGCCGGGTCGCCGAACCTCTATGTCGACAACGGCGCACTGGTCGGCACGCTCGACTACGGCTCGCTGCGGGTCGCGACCGCGACCATGGGCTACAAGCACTACGAGCTGGACGAGCGGGAAGCCGAGGCACAGATCACCGTGCCGACGTTCATGCTCAAGAAGATCCCGGGCTACGACGGTTCGCCGCGCGTCGCCGAACTGGTCCGCACCGAGATCACCGACGTCGTGGTCAAGGGCGCGTGGACCGGTCCCGCCCGGCTGCAGTTGTTCGAGCACGTGCTCGCCCCGCTGGCCGATCTGCCGGTCCGCGAGATCGTCTCCGCGAGCCACATTCTCACCGACCTGACGCTCGCCCCGGTCAAGCCGGTCCACGACTACCTCACGGGAGCGCGCTCATGAACACCGGATTCCGCACCGCCGCGGTGATCGGCGCCGGGACCATCGGACTCTCGTGGACGGCGTTGTTCGCCGGGCACGGGCTGACCGTGCGGGTCAGCGACCCCCGGCCGGATCTGGCCGAGGCCGTTCAGTCCGCTTTGGACGAATTCGCCCCGCATCTGGCCCAGCAGGGCTTGGCCGTCGAGGGCATCGCCGACCGGGTCGTCATCGCGGACGACGTCGCCGACGCCGTACGGGACGCGGACATCGTGCAGGAGAACGGGCCGGAGAACGTCGACTTCAAAAAGGACCTGTTCGCCACGCTGGTCCGCGAGTCGCCTTCGCACGCGCTGCTGCTGAGCCCGTCGTCGGCGATCCCGGCGACCGCGTTCACCGGCGAGCTGGCCGACGCCTCCCGTGTCCTCATCGGACACCCGTTCAACCCACCACACCTGATCCCGCTGGTCGAGGTCGTGCCCGGTGAACGCACCAGTGACGAATCGGTGGCGGCCGCGGTGGACTTCTACCGCCTGGTCGGCCGCACACCGGTGGTGGAGCGCAAGGAAATCCCGGGCTTCGTCGGCAACCGGCTGCAGAACGCGCTCAGCCGTGAAGCGATCTACCTGGTCGAACAGGGCGTCGTCACGCCGGAGGATCTGGACGAGGTGATGACGAACTCGCTGGGCATCCGCTGGGCCACGGTCGGGCCGTTCCTCGGCTCGCACCTGGGCGGCGGCCCCGGCGGCTACCGGCACATGGCCGAGCACATCGGCAAGTCGATGAAGAAGATGTGGGACGGCCTCGGCAGGCCCTCGCAGAGTCCCGAAGAGCAGGAACGGCTCATCGAAGCCGTCGAAAAGGCTTACGGCTCCTCCACGTACTCGGAACTGGCCGAGGCGCGCGACCGCAGGCAAATCGCCGTTCTGTCCGCTTTGGACAGTGTCCGCAAGGAGGAGAACTGAGATGACCACCACCGTGGAACCGCTCGAAGACCAGCTGACCGCCGACTTCTACGACTACGAAGCGCTGCTCCCGGACGACGAACGCAAGGTGCTGCTCAAGGTCCGCGACTTCATGCGCACCGAGATCAAGCCGCTGGTCAACGAGGCGTGGGCGAAGGGCGAGTTCCCCCGCGAGTTCATCGGCAAGTTCCGCTCGCTCGACCTGGCGGGCCTGGCCTACGAGGGCTACAGCGAGTACAAGCCCGCCGCGAGCAACCTGCTGATCGGCATGACCGCGATGGAGATGTCGCGTGTGGACGCTTCGAGCGCCACCTTCTTCGGTGTCCACAACGGACTCGCGATGTACAGCATCAAGGCGGGCGGGAGCCGGGAGCAGCAGGACCGCTGGCTGCCCGCGATGGCGGCGATGGACAAGATCGGCGCGTTCGCGATGACCGAGCCACTGGGCGGATCGGACGTCGCGGGTGGCATGCGCACCACGGCACGGCGCATATCCAAAGAAGGTGACGGCGACACCTGGATCCTCAACGGTGCCAAGAAATGGATCGGCAACGCGACCTTCGCCGACCTCGTCGTCGTATGGGCACGGGACCTCGACGACAACAACGTCAAGGGATTCGTCGTCGAGAAGGGCACGCCCGGCTTCAACCCGGTGAAGATCGAGAACAAACTGGGTTACCGGATCGTGGAAAACGCCGAAATCACCCTCACCGACGTGCGGGTGCCGGAGGCGAACCGGCTGCAGAACATCAATTCCTTCCGTGACGTCGCGGAGATCCTGCGCGCCACCCGCGGCGGTGTGGCCTGGCAGGCGCTGGGCGTGATGATCGGCGCGTACGAACTGGCGCTGGCCTACGCGAAGGAGCGCAAGCAGTTCGGCCGCCCGATCGCGCGATTCCAGCTGGTGCAGGACAAACTGGTGCGCAGCCTCGGCAACATCACCGCCTCGTGGGGCATGCTGGTCCAGCTCGCGCGGCTGCAGGACGCCGGGATCTTCCGCGACGAACACTCGTCGCTGGCGAAGGCGTTCGTCACCTCGCGGATGCGCGAGGTCGTCGCGTGGAGCCGGGAGATCTTCGGCGGCAACGGAATCGTGCTCGACTACGAAATCGCGCGGTTCTTCAACGACGCCGAGGCGATCTACTCCTACGAGGGCACCCGCGAGATGAACACCCTCATCGTCGGGAAGTCGATCACCGGGCAGAGCGCGTTCGTGTGAGCCGTTTCACCGCGAAGCCGCCCCCGCGGGGTGGGGGGGGGGGCGGGGGTGAATGTGGCAAACACCGCGCGCGCGGGCGCGCCGCAGGGGGTGCGTGCCTCGTACTACCACGACTCCCGGCACGCGGGGACCGCGGATGACATCCCGGTGATGGTGCGTGGCGA
>NZ_JBHYIK010000116.1:18259-20403 GCF_042739735.1 Amycolatopsis sp. NPDC059027
CAAAACCCCCCCCCGCGCCCCCCGTCACAAACCCACCGACGTTGTGGGTAAGTCAGAGCGCGGCGCGGGGGGTGTGGGGGCGGCCAGCCCCCCCCCCCCCCCCCGCGGGGGGCGGGGGGCGGCTTCCGGCTTGGGAAATCGGTGTCGC
This sequence comes from Amycolatopsis sp. NPDC059027, assembly GCF_042739735.1. NCBI lineage: Bacteria > Bacillati > Actinomycetota > Actinomycetes > Pseudonocardiales > Pseudonocardiaceae > Amycolatopsis > Amycolatopsis sp. NPDC059027. The sequence continues at coordinate 18,408 of NZ_JBHYIK010000116.1, forward strand.
GCGGTGCCGGACCGACCTAGAATGATCTTTGTTCGACCGCGTCACCGAGGAGACCGTATGACCACCCGCCCGTTCCGTTTCGGCGTCAACCTGCTCACCAGCGATTCACGAACCGAGTGGCAGGCCAAGGTACGACAGGCCGAGGATCTGGGCTATCACGTGCTCAACGTTCCCGACCACCTGGGCAGGCCCGCGCCGTTCCCGGCGTTGACGGCGGCCGCGGAAGTCACCACCACGGCACGTCTGGGCACCTATGTACTGAATGCCGGTTTCTACCGTCCGGCCCTGCTCGCGCGGGAAGCCGCCACGGTCGACCTGCTCAGTGACGGCCGCCTCGAAATCGGCCTCGGCGCGGGCTACGTCCAGTCCGAGTTCGAAGCCGCGGGTCTCCCCTTCCCGAGCGCGGGCGAGCGTCTGGACCATCTGGTACGGACCGTGACCGAGCTGCGCGCCCTGCTCGGCGCGGACCACCAGCCCGCGCCCGTCCAGCGCCCGGCGCCGCCGATCATGATCGCCGGACAGGGAAAGCGGCTGCTGCGCGCCGCCGCCCAGCACGCGGACATCGTCGGCATCGCGGGTGCCCTGCCCCTCGACGACAACGACACCGGACACGGCGCGCTGGCGGAGAAGATCGAACTCGTGCGTTCCGCCGCCGGCCCGCGCGCGGCGGACCTCGAACTGAACCTGCTCGTCAAGGCCGTCGCCCGGGACGCCGCGGCGATCGATTTGTCCTTCCAGCGCAGGTTCGCCCCGGACCTGTCGGACGAACGGCTCCTCGCGCTGCCCGGCGTCCTGTGCGGCAGCCCTTCTGCGATCGTCGAGACCCTGCACGAATACCGGGAGAAGTACGGGATCACGTATTTCACGGTGCTCGAGTTCCACAGGGACGCCTTCGCGGAGGTCATCGCGCAGCTGCGGTGAGCCGGACGGCGCCGGGAAGCCTTCAATCCTCGCCCATTCAGGGCCTTTCGGCCAGTTTTCGATGTCCGGAAAGCCGGTGCCGCACCCTGGGAAGCTGCCTAAGATCGTTCTCGGGGATGTCCGCAGACCAGAGGAGAACGTATGTCCGCCCGTCCATTCCGTTTCGGCGTGAACATGGCCATCTGCGAATCGCGCGCGAAGTGGCGAGACAAGGCACGGCGCGCGGAAGACCTTGGCTACGACGTGATCCAGGTGCCCGACCATCTCGGCCTTCCCGCGCCGTTTCCCGCGCTGGCGGCGGCCGCGGAGGTCACCGCCACGGCTCGCTTGGGCACCTATGTGCTGAATGCCGGCTTCTACCGTCCCGCCTTGCTCGCCAGGGAGGTCGCCACCACCGACCTCCTTGTCGACGGACGGCTCGAACTCGGCCTCGGCGCGGGCTACGTCAAGGAAGAATTCGACGCCGTGGGCCTCCCCTTCCCCAGCGCGGGGGAACGCGTGGATCACCTGACACACACCGTGACCGAACTGCGCCGCCTGTTCGCCGACCACCAGCCCCCGGTGGCCCAGCAGCCCGGCCCGCCGATCATGATCGCCGGAACAGGCCCCAGGGTGTTGCGCTTCGCCGCCGAGCACGCCGACATCGTCGGCATCGCGGGTGCCCTGCCCCTCGACGACAACGACACCGGACACACGGCGCTGGCGAAGAAGATGGAACTCGTGCGCGCCGCGGCTGCTCCGCGCGAGACGGAACCCGAACTGAACCTGCTCATCCAGGGCGCCTTCCCGGACGCCTCGACGGCCGACCTGTCCTTCCAGCGCCAGCTCGCCCCCGGCCTGTCCGACGAGCGGATCCGAAAGCTCCCCGGCATTCTGAGCGGCAGCGCTTCGGCGATCGCCGACACCCTGCGCGAATACCGGGAAACCTATGGACTGACGTATTTCTCGGTGGTCGAGCTCAGCATGGACACCTTCGCGGAGGCCATCGCGCTGCTGCGGTGAGCCGCGGCCCGCTTTCGTGGTCCGTGTATTCCCCCATTTTGGGCGGTGGTTGCGACCAAGGGGGCGTGAACGG
>NZ_JBHYIK010000117.1:0-8130 GCF_042739735.1 Amycolatopsis sp. NPDC059027
CCGGCGCTCAGTGCCGGTAAGGAGGCCTTCACGGACCGGCGTGGTCAGGCAGGGAAGGGCTGGGGCGCGAACGGCGGAATCGGGCCGGGACCGCCGTCCGGCGCGAACGGTGGGATGGGGACGGGGTCGCCCGCGGGCAGCGTGACCTCTCCGGCTTTCGGACGGCCTGGCAGCTTGGCGGGGGCGAACGTGCCGGGCGGCTCGCCCTCGTTACCGCGCAGCGCCGGGATCGGCTGGGGAGTGTCGGCCAGCGCGGGCCAGGGTGACGGGCCGACGTTCTTGGTCGGCGGGCCGCCCTCGGCGAAGGCGGCGGCGGGCAGCGCCGCGAGACCGAGGGCCAGCACGCCGGTGGTGACGATTCTCGAAAAGATCCGCATACCGTCCGAGTCTGCTGACGCCGCCACGCCGGATCCCGCCCCCGGACACCGGCGCCGGGGCGGAACCGGACGCCCGATCGGGCGAGCTACAGCGACATCGCGACGAGCGGAGCCGAAGCCACTGGAACCGCGCAGAACTCGTTCACGAACGGCAGCTGCCGTTTGCCCGCCTGCTCCTTGTTCGCGGTGAGGTCGATGGTCGCGAGCGTGCTGATCTGCTTCGGGCCCGAATCCGCGACGAAGCTGAAGGTGTTGAACCCCGGCAAGTCCCCGCCGTGTCCCCAGACGATCGTGGGCTTCCCGCACGCCTTCGCCAGGTCGATCTTCATCAGCCCGAGTCCGTAGTCGAGGCCCGTGTCGCCAAACGTGACGTCGATCGCGCGCACCGTCTTCTTCATTTCCGCGAGTTGCGCGGGCGGCAGCAGTTTCCCGTCGAACAGGGCCCGGAAGAAACGGTTCAAATCCCCGGCGCTGGAAATGACCTGACCAGCGCCGAAATAGCGCGTGTAGTTGTAGGTCGTGACGTCGGTGCGCGCGTGCGGCGCCGGATACAACTGCTCGTAGCCGTGCGCGGCGGCGTGCGGCAGGAACGGGAAATCGCCGGGGATGAACGTGTCGTGCAGGCCCAGCGGCCCGGTGATCCGTTCGGCGAGCACGCGCGCGAGCGGTTGGTGGGTGAGCTTCTCGACCAGCATGCCGAGCACGTTGTAGCCGGTGTTCGAATACGACCACGCCGTGCCCGGCTTGAACAGCAGTGGGTGTTTCGTGCTCAGCCGGACCTGCTCGGCCGGGTCGAAATGGACGAACCGCTCGGTGTCGATCTCCGGCAGCGAACCCCAGCCGTCCTCAGGGGCGAGGTCGCGCGGGACGCCGCTGGTGTGCTGGAGCAACTGCCGGACCGTGACCGGCTCGGCGTATGGCAGCACCCCGGGCAGCCGCTCCTGGATGACGTCTTCGAGTGACACCCGATGTTCGCCGACGAGTTGCAGCACGAGCGTCGCGGTGAACGACTTCGACACGCTCGCGACGCGGAACCGGCCGGACGAATCGGGCTTGCCGGGACGGCCGACCTCCCGGACCCCGCTGGCGCCGCGCCAATCCGGCGCCACCGCGACCATGCCGGGAATCCCGGACGCCACCGCTGCGTCCATCGCGGCCTGTCGCGGGTCGGTGCCGGCGTGCGCGGTGCCGGTGAACACCGTGGCGCACGTGGCGATGGACAGGACGAAACCGAGTGAACGGCGCATCGCTTCCCCCTCGATGAATGCCGTCCAGCGTAGCAAAAATCAGGCTTCGAGCTGAGGACTTTCGTCCCGCTTCGCGGGCTTGCGATAGACCGTGACGCCTGCCCAAAAGGCCAGTCCGTTGATGCGGACGGTCGGTGCCGTGGGCGGCGCGGGCGGCGTGCCCGCCCTGTCCTGCAGCTCGAACGCGCCCATGAAGCCGACCCCGGTGACCTCGACGTTGACGTCGTCGGGGACGACGATGTCGATGCCGCCCATGATCGCCACCGCGGTGATCGTGCATTCGCGCTCGGCGAACCGGGCCCGGCGCAGGTCGATGTCGACGCCGCCCCAGAACGCGAAACTGTTGTGCTGCGGCGGAAGTACCCAGCTGCCCTTGCGCGTCGCCCCGGACATGATCGCGATCGACGCCTGCGAGCCGGGATGCCCGCCGATCCGCTCGTCGGGCAGGCCGAGCGCGCGTGACGTCGCGGGTTCGATGACGCCGGACGCGGTGGTCGCGGGCAGATCCGCGGTGACCGGTTTCAGCTCGCCGGCCGTCTTCGCGGCGTACACCGTGCTGAGGCGTTCTTCGAGTTCGTTGACCGTGATGCGGCCCTCGGACAGCGCGGTGTGCAGCACCTGCGCGACGCGCTCGCGGTCGGCGTCGGAGATGCGCATCTGGTCCGGCGGGACGGCTGGCTGATCGCTCACCCCGCGTAGCCTAGACCCATCCGGGGTCACCGGCGTCCATCTAATGGCCGACACGGGCAAGATGGGACGCATGCTGGTGGGAGCGATCGAACTGCCCGGTGGTGTCCGGGTGCGCGGCCGGGGTCTCCGGCGCGGTGTGCCCGAGGGGACGTCCCCCGATTTCGGGCTGTACCTGGGGTCGGGCAAGCTACGGCGCAAGTACGACGACGGGTTGTCCTGGGACCGCGAGTGGATCCAGTGGCCGGATTTCCTGCTGCCGCGCGACCGTAACGCCGCGCGACGGAGCATTCTCGGCCTGCACGCGCGGGCTCGCGCGGGTGAAGACGTCGAAGTCGCGTGCTACGGCGGTTCGGGCCGGACCGGGACAGTCCTCTCGTGCCTCACGACGCTCTCGGGCCTTTCGGGCGATGAAGCTATTACGTGGGTTCGAGAGCACTACACCAAGCACGCCGTCGAGACGCCCTGGCAGCGTCGCTGGGTCGACTGGTTCGCTCGGCAGCCCTCGTAGTGGTCCGTGAATGCCACATTGAGGGAGTCAGAGTCCCTCAATGTGGCATTCACGGACTTCAACGCTGGGTGGTGAGGAAGGCGGACCAGGCGGGGGCGGGGAGAGTGAGCTGGCCGCCGTCGCGGTCCTTGGTGTCGCGCACGGCCACGACGAGCGGAGCGGCAGCCACCTCGACGCAGTTGGCCCCGCTGCCACTGCTGTAGGAAGTCTTGTGCCAGGCACTGACCTCGGCACAGTTGGCCTGGTCGGTGCTGTGACTGCTCTTCTGCCAGGCGCCGACTTCGACGCAGTTGGCGTCGCCGCCGCTATAGCTGCTCTTCTGCCAGGTGCCTGGGGTGATCACGGTTCCCGCCTCCTAGGGGCCGGTCAACGTGCCGATGATGTCGGCAACAAGCCGCATCGACTCGTCGGGTGACAGTGCGACGGCGTGAATGTCTTGCCAGGCAAGCTTAACACGCTCGATCTCCGCATCGTCCTCGAGAAAACTGCTAGTGCCCGGGCTGTTCATGTAGGTAACGGGCGATGCCGAGTCGAAGTCGAGGATTGCGAAGGAGCCGTCCAAGCCGGGATACGCCGGTGCGGTGAACGGCACCACCTGAACCACGGTGCTCTTGCGCTCGCTCAAGCTGAGCAGATTTCGTAACTGAGCACGTCGGATCTCGGCTGCGCACACCGGGCGCGTGAGAACGGTCTCGTCCACGATGAAGTGGATGTTGGGTGCCGGGCGTCGGCTGAAGATGACCTGCCGCGACATGCGTGTGGCGACCAAAGCGTCAATTTCGGCATCGGTGAGTCTCGGATGCACGCCGCGGATGATGGCACGCGAGTAGTCCGGGACCTGGGCGAGTCCCGGGAACAAGAGCGGCTCGTAGTTGCGGATGGACACGGCGTCGGTTTCGAACTGCATCAGCTCCTTCCAATTGGGCGGCAGCTTGCCGTGGATCTCGTGCCAGTTGCGCTCTTCGCCGTCGCGGACGAGGGCGACCAGTTCTTGCCGGATCTGCGCCGGGACCTTGAGAAAGCCGAGAATCGCCGACACTTCGTCGGCGTACAGGCCGCGTACGCCGGTCTCCATGCGGCTGATCTTGCTTTCCGAACAGTCCAGCGCGTCGGCGACGTCCTTGCATGTCAAGCCGCGTTCGAGCCGCAGCATTCGCAATTGCGCCGACACCCGACGCTGCCGCACCGAGATCCCCTTGCGATTTCCCATGGGCACACTCTTCCGTCATGCCCCGGTGGCAAGAAAGGCATGTCACCTGAAGGAAGTTTGCGTGCCCCGAACGCAAGCGGAAATGGTTGGCTCATGCGGAGGAGGAGAAAGATGGAGCAGTCGTGGACGATCAACGGCGCGTACGCCACCTGGCGGATGACCGTCGTGATCGGGGCGCCGGAGGACGGCGCGGGGCCGAACGTCCCGAAATGGCCGTCGGAGAAGCTCGCCGGTGTCGTGGGCCACTTCTTCGAGGCGGTGAACCACTACGAGACGACCCGAGACATCGACTCGGTGCGCGGGTTAGATTAACCGCCATGGATGTGCACGTCGTCGATCACCCGCTGGCCAAGGCCAGGCTGTCCACCATGCGCGACGCGCGCACGGACAGCGCCGCTTTCCGTGCCGCGTTGCACGAGCTGACCGTCATGCTCGTCTACGAAGCCATGCGGGACGCGCCCGTGCGCACCGAGCGCATCCACACCCCGGTCGCGCGCACCGAGGGGATCGCCCTGGCCAGCCCGCCACTGCTGGTGCCGGTGCTGCGCGCGGGTCTCGGCATGGCCGACGAGGCGCATAAGCTGATCCCGGACGCGCAGATGGGCTTCGTCGGCCTCGCCCGCGACGAGGAGACGCTGCAGCCGACGCCGTATCTGGAGTCGCTGCCGGAGTCCTTGGCGGACCGGCCCGTGATGGTGCTCGACCCGATGCTCGCGACCGGCGGCTCGATGGAGTACACGATCCGCCTGCTCACCGATCGCGGCGCCGCCGACGTCACGGCCATCTGCGCGCTCGCCGCGCCCGAGGGCATCGCCCACCTGGAGAAGAGCGGCCTGCCGATGCGGATCGTGACCGCGAGCGTCGACGAGCGGCTCAACGACTCGGGCTTCATCGTCCCCGGCCTCGGCGACGCCGGCGACCGCCAATACGGCGCCGTCTGACCCACCGTCCATACTGGACCCTCAGGGACGCAGCCAGCCGGAGGCGTTGGCACGCAGGGCGGTTTCGTAGGCGCCGCTGACGCTGAACTCGTCGGGCAGGTTTCCGGTCAGCTCCAGCGACACCAGCCCGTGCACGATGCCCCAGCAGCTGACCGCGATCGTCTCGGCCGGGACGTCGACGAAGATCCCGGCCGCGATCGCCGCCGAGATGACCTCCTGCAGCGGTGCGAGGCTGGACCGTGCCAGCTTCTCGGCCTCCTCGTTCGGCTCGAAGCCGGGCACCGACTTGGTGAACATGATCGCGTACAGATGCGGGTCGGCCAGCGCGCTCGCGCGGTACGCGGCTCCCAGCGCCACGAGGTCGGCCACCGGATCGCCGGAGCGCGTGACCGCCGCCATTCGTGACCCGAAGCGCCGGAAGCCCTCCATGTACAGGGCATTGACGAGGTCCGGCTTGCTGCCGAACAGTGAGTACACCGCGGTCGTCGACGTCCCCGCTTCGGCGGCGAGCTTGCGGAGCGAGAGGGCCTTCGGGCCGTCGGCGGAGATGAGTTCGCCGGCTCGGTCGAGCAGCTTGAGCCGGAGGGCTTCGTCGTGGGTGCGAGGACGCGGCATGTACCGAGCGTATCGCAACAGTGTTACCAATCGCGAGGGAAGCGATTTGACCTGGAGTGCACTCCAGGTCGTACTGTCGAGGTCATGAGCTACTCGATAGCGGAAGCCGCGCGACGTAGCGGGTTGTCCATCGACACCCTCCGGTACTACGAGCGCATCAAACTCGTCGATCCGCCCGCGCGGGACACGGCGGGCAGAAGGGCGTATTCGGACAACGATCTCGCCTGGCTCGGGTTCCTCACCAAGCTCCGTCTCACCGGCATGTCGATCAAGCGCATGCGCGAGTACGCCTCGTTGCGCAGCCGCGGCACCGCCAGCGCGGGACGGCGGAAGGCGATCCTCGTCGAGCAGCGGCAGGCGGTGGCCGAGCGGATCGCCGAGCTGCAGGCCTGTCTCGACATCCTCGACTACAAGATCGACAACTACGAGCAGCTCGAACGCAAGGTGCTCGAAATCAGCGGCACCACCACCATTCAGGAGATATCCGCGTGAACACTCGCAAGCTGGGGGCCCTCGAAGTCGGCGCGCAGGGCCTGGGCTGCATGGGCATGAGCCAGGCCTACGGCGTCCGCGACAACGAGGAAGAGTCGATCGCGACGATCCACCGCGCGCTCGAACTCGGCGTGACGCTGCTGGACACCGCGAACGTCTATGCGGCGGGCGTCAACGAAGAGCTGGTCGGCCGCGCGATCGCCGGCCGTCGTGACGACGTCGTGCTGGCGACGAAGTTCGGCATCGTGTGGAACGGTGACCAGATGGGCGCGCGCGGTGACGCCGCGTATGTCAAGCAGAGCTGTGACGAGTCGCTGCGACGTCTCGGCGTCGACCACATCGACCTCTACTACCAGCACCGCGTCGACCCGGACACGCCGATCGAGGAGACCTGGGGCGCGCTCGCCGAATTGGCCGAAGCCGGGAAGGTCCGGTATGCCGGGATTTCCGAGGCGAGCGCGGCGACCATCCGCGCGGCGCACGCCGTCCACCCGGTGACGGCGCTGCAGAGCGAATGGTCACTGTGGACTCGCGGGATCGAGGAGGAGATCCTCGGCACCTGCCGCGAGCTGGGTATCGGCGTCGTGCCGTTCTCCCCGCTGGGACGTGGTTTCCTGACCGGCGCGGTGACCTCGGTGAAGGACCTGCCCGAGGACGACATGCGCCGCGGTCTGCCGCGCTTCTCGGACGAGAACTTCGACCGGAACCTCGCGATCGTGGACGCGTTGCGGGCACTGGCGGAGAAGAAGGGTGTGACGGCGGGGCAGCTCGCGCTGGCCTGGGTGCAGTCGCGCGGCTCCGATGTGGTCCCGATCCCGGGCACCAAGCGGCGCAAGTACCTCGAAGAGAACGTCGCCGCGGCGTCGCTGGAACTGTCCGATGAGGACATCGCGGCCATCGAGCAGGCCGCTCCCGTGGACGCCTTCGCCGGGGAGCGCTACCCGGAGCGGCTCGCGCGTGCCGCGGGCAAGTGAATGAGCGATTTTCGTTACAGGCAGGGAGAATCATGAGTGACTCGACGGTGCCCACCCGCAGGCTCGGCGCGCTGGAGGTCAGCGCGCAGGGGCTCGGCTGCATGGGCATGAGCGAGTTCTACGGGCAGGGCGACGACGCCGAGTCGATCGCCACCATCCACCGTGCGCTCGAACTGGGCGTCACCCTGCTCGACACGGCCGACATGTACGGGCCGTTCAAGAACGAGGAACTGGTCGGCCGCGCCATCGCCGGTCGGCGGGACAGCGTCGTGCTGGCGACGAAGTTCGGCATCGTGCGTGACCCGGCGGACCCGTCGAAGCGCGGCGTCCGGGGCGACGCGGAGTACGTGCGGTCGGCCGCCGAGGCGTCCTTGCGCCGTCTCGGGGTCGATCACATCGACCTGTATTACCAGCACCGGGTGGACCCGAACACGCCGATCGAGGAGACCGTTGGCGCGCTGGCCTCGCTGGTGGAGCAGGGCAAGATCCGGCACATCGGGCTGTCCGAGGCGAGTGCCGCGACGATCCGCCGGGCGCACGCGGTGCACCCGATCACGGCGGTGCAGACCGAGTGGTCGCTGTGGTCGCGGGACATCGAGGCCGAGATCGTGCCGACGTGTCGTGAGCTGGGTATCGGTGTTGTGCCGTATTCGCCGCTGGGGCGGGGTTTCCTGACCGGGCGCTTCACATCCAAAAAGGACTTCGCCGAGGGCGACTTCCGGCAGGCGAACCAGCCGCGGTTCGCGGACGAGAACCTCGACCGGAACCTCGCGATCGTGGACGCCTTGCGGGCCTTGGCGGAGAAGAAGGGCGTGACGGCGGGTCAGCTCGCCTTGGCCTGGGTGCAGTCGCGCGGCAACGATGTCGTGCCGATCCCGGGCACCAAGCGGCGTAAGTACCTCGAAGAGAACGTCGCCGCGGCCACCCTCGAACTGTCCACAGAGGACTTGGCGGCGATCGAACAGGCCGTCCCGGCCGATGCCGTCGCGGGCGGCCGCTACCCCGAGTCGGGCATGTCCCTCGTCAACGGCTGACCGTGGGCTGAAGGGGACTTTCCTCGCATCGCATGCGAGGAA
>NZ_JBHYIK010000117.1:8140-18821 GCF_042739735.1 Amycolatopsis sp. NPDC059027
GCCGCGCCCGCCCCCCCCCACCCGCGCCCGGTCGGGGATCCGGGTCTCTCCCCCGCCCCGCCCCCCCCACACCCCCCCCCTACAGCAGCTCTGAGGGTTTTCTGAGATCGGCGGGGCAGGCTGGCGGTGGAAGCCGACGGCCTGGGCCTGAGAGGTGACGGATGCCTGCCATCGCCGATTTCGAAGAGACGGCACGCCAGAAGCTCGACCCGGCGCACTACGACTTCTTCGCGGGAGCCGCAGGCGACGAACTCACCGCCAAGTCCAATGAGGACTCCTTCGCGCGGATCAACCTGCTGCCCAGGGTGCTCCGGGGGAGCGACAAACGGGATCTCGCCGTAGCGCTGCTCGGATCGACGGCGTCGATGCCGATCTTGGTGTCTCCCACGGCCTTCCACCGGCTCGCGCATCCGGAGGGGGAGGCGGCGACGGCGAAAGCGGCCGCGGCGGCGGGCACGATCATGATCGTCAGCATGGCTTCGACCATGGCCGTCGAGGACGTCGTGGCGGCCGCGCGCGAGGTCGCGCCGGATCCGGCGCTGTGGTTCCAGCTCTACCTTCAGCCCGACCTCGCATTCTCCGAGGCGATCGTGCGCCGCGCCGAACGGGCCGGAGTTAAGGCGCTGGTGGTCACCGTCGACTCACCGGTCATGGGCAAGCGGGAACGCGACGTCCGGCACGGCTTCCACGATCTGCCACCGGGGATGGTCGCGGAGAACATGCGGCATGGTGACACGGGGAGCGTGTGCCCGATCGGGATGTCGGCCGAGTTCTCCTGGGAACACATCGACTGGCTAAGCCAGCTCACCGCGTTGCCGATCTTGATCAAGGGCGTGCTGCATCCCGAGGACGCGCGGCTCGCGGTGCGGCACGGCGTCGCCGGGCTGGTCGTGTCCAACCACGGCGGCCGTCAGCTCGACACCGTGCCCGCCACGATCGACGCGCTGCCGGAGATCGCCGCGGCGGTCGCGGGCGTCGTCCCGCTGATCCTCGACGGCGGGGTCCGGCGTGGCACGGACGTGGTGAAAGCGCTTGCTCTCGGCGCGTCGGCGGTCGGCATCGGGCGCCCGGTGCTGTGGGGTCTCGCGGCGGAGGGCCGCGACGGCGTCACGCGGGTACTGGAGCAGCTGCGGGAGGAATTCGACCATACGCTCGCGTTGTGTGGCGCGACCTCGCCGCGTGACCTCACTGCCGACCTGGTCCGGAGCCACCGATGAGGCGGCTCGCGCTCCGTGCGCTGCTCGCCGTGCTCGTCGTGACGCTCCCGTCCTGGCTGCCAGGACGGATCGTGGCGCTGCGGATGCGGATTTTCGCGCTGGTCAACGGCGACGAGGGGGTGCCGATCCCCGGCGACCGGATCGGGATCGAGGACTTCAAACGGATCTACGCCGATCCGGCCGCCGGGGGACGCAGCCGCGGCGCCGCGTTGTCCGACCTGTTCTGGTACTGGCTCGAACCGGGTTCCCATGTACACCAGGAACATCTGGAGGCCGGTCCGCGCTACGACGAGGTCGCGAAGACGACGCGGCAGATCCTGGTCAGGACGAAGGCGGAGTCGGAGGAGCTGACCCGGCGGTGCGCGACACGTGTGCTCGACGAACTCGGCGAGGGCGGGTTCGTCCGGCTGCGGGACGCGATGATGCCGATCTGGGCCGAGCTGTACTACGAGCTGGTGTTCGGCGAACAGTGCCCGGCCGAAGCCCGCGCGCTGATCGTGGCCAACGCCGACGACGTCGTCTCCGCCCTGAAATGCGTGCGCCCACGCCATATGCGCCGCCGGAAGCGGTTGACCGACTACCTGCGGCGCAGGCTGGACGACGTCCCGCATCCGCTGCCGACCCGACTGTCCACTGTGGAAAAGGCGTATTACCTGCAGGGAACGTTCTTCAACACGGCCGTGGTGCAGATGTCCGAGGCGATGACCCATCTGCTGATGGTCGTGGCGCGGCATCCCGATGTCCAAGACCGGCTCGCCGCCGACCCCGACGACGAGGACTACGTCGACCGCGTGCTCGACGAATGCCTGCGTGTCTATCCGTTGTTCGGGATCGCGCACCGGATCACCACCGCGGACATCGAGCTGGCGCACACCACGATCACCGAGGGCAGCGTGTTGTGCTTCAGCTACCCGGAATATCACCACGCCGGGTACGAGTGCCCGGAGAAGTTCGATCCGGACCGGTGGCTCAAGCAGTCCACTGTGGACGTCAACTTCCTGCCGTTCGGCAGTACGCAGAACCGGCCGTGCCCGGCGCGCGGGCTGGCACCGGTGACTATGCGTGTCGTACTGCGGGAGGTGCTGCGGCGCTACTCGCTCGCGACGAGTGCCGCGCATACGCGGTCGATTCCGAACCGGGGGCCGTGTCTGCTGACGCCCCGGCAGGCGCCGAGAAGCCGTCGTGCCGCGCTGGCGGTGATGTTCGTGCGGGACCGCTGGGAGGACGTCTGGCGGAGTCTCGCGCAGCTGGTCTTCGGTACGTACATGGTTGTCGACGCGCGGCGGAAACGCTTGTGCGCCACGTACTTCGAGGAGGCCGGACGTTGAGCCGATGTCCCGGTGAACGGGACCTGTGTCGGATTCCCGTCCGCCGCCGGGCCTCTGTTCGCAGAGTTGAGGGTTCAAGTACGAGGAAATGACTGCCAGTATGAATTCGTGCGCGAAGAGGCAGGAAAGCGTGTGCTCGTGGTCGAGGACGACCGCGAACTGGCCGGGATGCTCGCCGAGTTGCTCGCGGACGAGGGCTACGAACCCGTGCTGGCGCACGACGGCCAGCGCGGGCTGCATCTCGGCCTGGTCGGGCACTACGACGTGATGATCGTCGATCGCAGGCTTCCGGCGATGGACGGGCTGGCGATGCTCGCCGCGCTCCGGCGCAAGGGTGTCACCACGAGGGTGCTGGTGCTGTCCGCGCTGGGCGATGTCGGGGATCGGGTGGACGGGCTGGACGCGGGTGCGGACGACTACCTCGTCAAGCCGTTCGAGACCGAGGAGCTGCTGGCGAGGCTGCGCGCGCTCGGCAGGCGGGACCTCGACGGCGCGGAGAGTCTGCCGCTCGGCACGGCGGAGCTGGATCTGCGGCGGCACGAGGTGGTGCTGGCCGTCGGCGAGCGGATCACGTTGTCCGGCCGGGAGTTCGAGCTGCTCCGCACGCTGGCGCAGCGGCCGAAAGCGATTCATCCGCGGGAGTCGTTGCGCAGCAACATCTTCGCGGACTCGACCGGAGAGTCTATTGTGGACACCTATGTGTACTACCTGCGGCGCAAGCTCGGCCGGGGCGTGGTGCGCACCGTGCACGGGCTCGGGTATCAGATCGGCGCGGTGTGAGACCCGCGCGCGGGGACCCGGAGGCGCGGGAGCTGCGCCGGGCGCGGCGGCTGGTCGCCGGCGAGATCGCGGTGGTGATCACGCTGCTGGTGTTCGTCTCCGGGGTGATCGCGTTCGCGGTGCTGATCGGCGGCCAGCGGGCGGAGGCCGAGCGCACGTTGGCCTGGACCATCCGGCAGGGACTGTCGGTGCCGCCGCCGGGCTGTGTGCGGTTGTTCAGCGTCGGCGGGCATGTGCCGCCGGGGGAGCCACCTGCCGGGATGCCGGTGACGGAGTCGTTCGCGCGGGTGCCCGCCGACGGGGACGTCTTCACCGAGACCAGGGAACTGGGCGGCATGGTCTACACCATCCGCACGGAGAATCACGGCGGTGTGATCTCGCAGGCGTTCTTCGAACAGATCTACCAGCTCCAGGACCGGTATTCGCTGCTCACCGGGTTCGCTGTCGCCGAGGCGCTGGCGCTGGTCGCCGCCGTGCTCACCGGCTATCTGCTGGCGGGCCGGGTGATCCGGCCGCTGGGGGAGGCGTTGCGGCGGCAGCGGACGTTCGTCGCCGACGCGAGCCACGAACTGCGCGCGCCGTTGACGCGGCTGCACACGCGGGCGCAGTTGCTGTCGCGGCGAACGCGCGTTTCGCCGGTGCCGCCGCGGGTGGCCGAGGAAGTCGACCAGCTGGTGAGCGGGACGCGGGAGCTGGGGGAGGTCGTCGACGATCTGTTGCTCTCGGCGCGGCTGCGGGCGGAGCCGCCGCGGATGGAGCCGGTCGAGCTCGGAGCGCTGGCGGAGCAGGCGGTGGCGGCGGAGGCGGTGCGCGCGGGGGAGCGGAACGTGCGGATCTCGGTGTCGGACGACGGCGGCGCGTATGTCGTGCCGGGGGTGCCGACAGCGTTGCGGCGCGTGCTTTCGGCGTTGCTGGACAACGCGATCGGGCACACGCCGCCGGGCGGGACGATCGAAGTCACGCTCGGCGCCCCGGACGAGCGGCATGTCGAACTGTGCGTGCGGGATTCCGGCGTCGGGTTCGAACAACGGGACGCGCCCCGTCTCTTCGAACGCTTCGCCCGGGGCACCGAAGGTGACGGACGCCGCTTCGGCCTCGGCCTGGCCCTGGTGCGCGAGGTCGTCGCCGGGCACGGCGGCACGATCGCCGCCCGCGGCGTCCCCGGCGCCGGCGCCACCTTCACCCTCCGGTTCCTCCGCGCGTGATCAGCCGCGCATCTCGCGTGATCAGCCGCGTATCTCGCGTGATTGAACGGAGATCTCGCGTGATCGGAGGCGTAACTCGCGAGTTTTGGATCAGGACAGGAGGGACTGGACGGTGGCGGGGGCGTCGGCGATGGGGACCTGGTGTTGTTCGCGGGTGGCGAGTGAGCGGACGGTGACGTTCCCGGCGGCCCAGTCCTCCTGGCCGACGATCACGACGGCGGCCGCGCCCGCCTTGTCGGCGCGGGCGAGTTCCTTGCCCAGCTTGCGCAGTTCGATCGGGGTCGAGGTGCGGAGCCCGGCGCGGCGCAGTGACGTCGCGACCTCGCGGGCGGCGTCGGACAGCTCCTCGACCACCGGCACGACCATGACGTCGACCTCGCTGCGCGGGGCCGGGGCCAGCTCGTGGGTTTCGAGGAAGTCCATCAGCGTGACGTCGCCCATGCCGAACCCGATGCCGGGGATCTGCTGCGGCGTGAACAGCGACGCGAGGTCGCTGTAGCGGCCGCCGCCGAACAGCGCGCGGCGGTTCTCCGGCGAGGTGTCGAAGACCTCGAACACCGTGGACGTGTAGTACGCCAGGCCGCGCACGATCATCGGCTCGAACCGGACCAGGCTCGCCGCGCTGCTCGCGAGGACCTTGACCAGGTTCGAGCTCTCCTTGACGTGCTCGGGCAACTCGTCGAGCAGCGCCGTCCCGGCGCCGAGCACCTCGGTGAGCTTCTTGAACTGCTTGTCCGACAAGCCGATCTCGGCGGCGCTCTCCGCGAGCTTTTCGCTGTCGAGCTTCTCCCAGCGGTCGACCAGCGCGAACACCTGCGCCAGGTGCTCCGGGCTGACGCCGACGAGGTCGAGCAGCGCCGAGGACAGCAGATTCCGGTCGTTGACGCGCACCGCGAACATGTCGCCGGTGGCGCCGAGCGTGGTCATCAGATCGTGGACCAGCTCGAAGATCTCGATCTCGCAGTTGGCGCTGTCCGAGCCGAAGATGTCCGCGTTGATCTGCCAGTGCTCGCGCACCCGGCCGCGCTGCGGTTTCTCGTAGCGGTGGCAGTTGGGGTGGCTGTACCAGCGGACGGGGAACGACAGCGACTTCGCGTTCCCGGCGATCATCCGCGCGACCGACGGCGTCATCTCCGGGCGCAGCGCGAGGCGGCGGCCGCCCTTGTCGGTGAGCGTGTACAACTGCTGGTCGGCGATCTCCTGGCCGGACTTGGCCTCGTAGATCTCGGCGGGTTCGAGGATGGGGCCGTCGTACCGGAGGAAGCCGCGACGCTCCAGCACCTCGTAGAGATGGCCGAAAACCTGCGTACGGACGGACATCTCGGCGGGGAGGAAGTCGCGGGTTCCCCTGGTCGGCGCGGTGGGCAGGTATTCAGGCACGTCAGCAAGCTTAACGATCGGGTCCGACAGGTTTGCCAGGCGTCAGGGGAACGCGACGCCGTACGCGGTCATCAGCATCGCGGCGGCCAGCAGCACGGCGCCGCCGGTGGTGACGGCGTGACCCGCCTTGCCGGGTTTCCCGGCCGCCAGGTTGAGGAACATCCCGCCGGGCTGGGCGAGCACGCCGAACAGGAGCAGGAAGCAGACGATCCAGCGGGCGGTGTCGCCGAGTCCGCCGAGGTTGAGGATCTGCAGCGCGGCGAGGGTGAGGACGAGCAGGACGCCGGCGTGCGCGTGCCCGGCGCGGAACATTCCGCGCTGGAAGCCGGTCAGCTCGCGGCGGCGCAGTACGCCCATCAGCGCGTAGCCGCCGTACATGACCGTCGGCAGCGAGACCAGCGCGATCACGGTGAACAGCTGAACGGGCCCGTGCATGTCCGGCTCCTTCTCGATCGGGGAGCCCTGACTATAACACCGTTTTAAAACGCTGTCACCAAACTGGACGTACCTCTGCCGTCAAGGTCACCTTAGGGGCGTCCGACGCCCGCAAGGTGGCCTTGACGGCATGTCGGCGTGGCGCGGCCGGTGCCGGTGATCACGGGCGGCGGGACCGTTTGCGTGGTTCCCGCTCCTTCATCGGTTTTCTCGCTCGTCCGGTTCGTCCGCACTGTCGCGTTCGGCGCGTTCGTAGCGCTCGACCAGGTCGAGCAGATCCATCACCTGCCGCCGTCCCTGCGGTGACAGCTCCTGGGCGCGCAGTGCCATCAGTTTGGCCTCACCCGTCGGGCTGCCCGTGTCGGACTTCTCGCTTTCGTCGAAGAAGTACGTCACCGGAACGCCGAACAGTTTCGCCAGCGCCTCGACGTAGTGGATCTTCGGGTTGATCCGTTTGCCGGTGGCCAGCTGCTGGATGTAGGCGGGGGACATGGCGGGACCGCCGGCGCGTTCGATGGCCGCCGACAGCTCGCGATAGCTGTGCGGCGCGCGGCCGTCGACCCGGGCAGAGTCGATCAGGGCGGTCAGCTTTTCGGCGAACGTGCGCTGCCGTGACATCCTCCGGCTCCCCTTCCGTTCCCGGTGAAAACTCCGGCTCCGGGACAACTGTACGCATCTGTTGACGGCTCGCGTATGCAGTGGTTTACACTCGCTGCGGGATCGGCGATCCCGCCCGCCTTCCGCTCCGGTTTCCGCGTCCTGGGGGTACACGGACACCGTGGCGGAAGGTTGTGGCATGCCCGGGGTCGTCAAGATCCCCTCTTCGTAGTAAGCTGGTGTGGCTGAGGTTGATCGCCCGTCCGGCGAACCCTCGGCCCAGGCCTTCCGCCGGAGGTCGACCCCCAGGGCTTCCGGTAGAGGCCGACGAAGGCGGGGTGTGTTCGCACACCCCGCCTTCACTTATGTGTGACCTATTCCATCAGGGTGGCGGCGAGGGTGCCGCCCAGTTCGGCGCAGGCGTCCAGGTCGGTTTTGGCGGGGTCGCCGGTGACCAGGACGGGATCCGCCGCGCGGGACCAGCCGAGGCCGGTGGTGATGGCGTCGAGCTGACGGGTGGTGCCGCTCGTGTCGTTGTTCCCGTGCACGTAGTAGCCGAAGGGGCGACCCTTCGTGGCGTCCAGGCACGGGTAGTACACGGTGTCGAAGAAGTGCTTCAGCGCCCCGCTCATGCTGCCGAGGTTCGCCGGAGTGCCCAGCAGGTAACCATCGGCGGCCAGCACGTCGGGGACCGTCGCGCCCAGCGCCGGGCGGCGGACGACGTCCACGCCCTCGATGTCCGGGTGCGTGGCGCCGGCGACTGCGGCCTCGAACATCGCCTGTGTCGACGGCGAAGGCGTGTGGTGGACGATCAGCAGCGTCGGCATGTTCAGGACAGTAGTTGCTCGACGTCCGCGCGCAGGGCGGCGAGCCGGGCGGACGTGCTCTCGCGAGCGGCCGCCAGATCCTCGGACGGCGGCTGCGCTGCCTGCAGGTACGCCTTGAGCTTGGGCTCGGTGCCGGACGGGCGGATCACCACGCGCAGTCCCTCGCCGGTCAGCCGGAGCACGTCCGCGTGCGGGAGCAGGTCCTCGAGCGTGACGTCCGTGCCCGCGAGCGACTCCGGCGGGGCGGCGCGGAGCCTCGCCATGATTTCGCCGCGCACCGCGAGATCGGTTACCCGTAAGGAAACCTGGTCCGTCAGGTGGACACCGTGGCGGCGGAAAAGCTCGTTCAGCGTCTCGGGGATCGTGCGTCCCCCGGCCTTGAGCGTGGCGGCGAGTCCCGCCGCGAGGACGGCGGCGGCGATGCCGTCCTTGTCCAGGACGAAGGACGGGTTGACGCACAGTCCCAGCGCCTCCTCGTAGGCGAACACCAGGCCCTCGCCCGCGCGCACCAGCCATTTGAAGCCGGTCAGGGTTTCGGCGTAGCGCGCGCCCTGTGCCTTCGCGATCTCGCCGAGCATCGATGACGACACGATCGTGGTGGCCACCAGCGGATCCGGGGTCACCGTTCGATCCAAAGTGGACAGAATGTGCGCGCCGAGCAGGACGCCGGTCTCGTCGCCGCGCAGCATTCGCCACGTCCCGCCGGGCTCGCGGACGCCGAGGGCGCAGCGGTCGGCGTCGGGGTCGAGCGCGACCGCGAGATCGGCGTCCACTGTGGACGCCAGGGCGAGCAGCAGATCCGTCGCGCCCGGTTCCTCGGGATTCGGGAACGCGACGGTCGGGAAGCCGGGGTCCGGTGTGGACTGTTCGGCGACCAGGTGCACGTCGGTGAATCCGGCTCGCTCGAACGCGGCTCGCAGCGTCTCGGCGCCGACGCCGTGCAGTGCGGTCGCGGCGATCCGGACGTCGCGGGCGGTGCCGCGGGGCAGCGCGGCGACCTCGGTGAGATAGCCCGCGCGCGGGTCGATGATTTCGGCGCCGGGGGATCGGGGCACGCTCACCGCGGCCGGGGCCGCGGCGATCGCCCGTTCGATCTCGCCGTCGGATGGTGGGACGATTTGCCCGCCGGAGCTGTCGTAGAGCTTGTAACCGTTGTCCGCGGGCGGATTGTGCGACGCGGTGATCTGGATCCCGGCCACCGCGCCGAGTTGCTTCACCGCATAGGCGACCAACGGCGTCGGGAGTGGCTCCGGCAGTGTTTTCACGGCGAAACCGGCGGCGGTGAGCACTTCCGCCGCGGCGGAAGCGAACGCCTCCGAACCGTGCCGCGCGTCCCGGCCCACGACGACGACCCCGCCCGCGTGCCCGTGCGCGGTGAGCCACGCGGCCACGCCCGCGGTGGTGCGGACGACCACGGCGACATTCATCCCGTTCGGCCCGGCCCGCACTGGCCCGCGCAGTCCCGCGGTGCCGAATTCGAGCGGACCGGCCATCCGGTCGGCCAGTTCCTCGGCGCGTCCCGGTTCGCCGCCCAGTGCGCGGGCGACGACGTCTTGCAGTTCGGCACGGGTGGCGGGGTCGGGATCGTCGGCGATCCAGCGGAAAGCCGCGTCCCGCAGCGTCGAAGAAACAGTCATGGGCACGCGGCCCAGCTTACGGCTACGGTTGAGATATGCGCCTGATATTCACGGCCCTGGGGGGCTACGGACATTCTTTCCCGCTCATCCCGCTCGCCGTCGCCGCGCGCGACGCCGGGCACGACGTCAGCTTCGCCACCACACAGGATTTCCTGCCGAACATCGAGAAGGCGGGCGTAACGGGTATCGCGGCCGGAGCCACGATGACCGAGGCGTTCACGGAGGCGGCGAAGGACGTCGACGGGGACCCGAGCCAGCTGCCGCAGAAGGAGTTGTACAAGGTCATCGGCCGGGTGTTCGGTGAGGTCCTGCCGCGGGCTTTCGTCGCCGGCTTGGAGCCGATCCTCGCCGAGCGGCGACCGGATCTGGTGATCTACGAGTCGGTGAACGCCGGTGGGGCCTACGCGGCCAAACGGGTCGGAATCCCTTGTGTCGGCCACACTTTCGGCCGGATGGCGGAACTCGACGTCGGCGACGAGATCCGCGAGCAGGTGCTGGCGACCGCCGCCGAATTCGGCATCGAGGGCGAACTGCAGGCCTCGTTCGGCGACCCGGTAATCGACATCTGCCCGAAGTCGGTGCAGTCGAGGGAATTCCTCGACACGGCGAAGCGGATTCCGCTGCGGCCGGTCGGCTGGAGCGTGCCGGGTGATCTGCCCGCCGGGATCGAGGGCCGTGACCGGAGCCGTCCGCTCGCGTACCTGACGCTGGGCACCGCGTTCGGGAACACCGACGTGCTGACCAAGGCGATCACCGGCCTGGCCGCGCTCGACGTCGACGTGCTGGTCGCCACCGGTCCGTCCGTCGATCTCACCGCACTGGGCGAGGTTCCCGCGAACGTGCGGCTCGAGGCATGGGTGCCGCAGAGCGAACTGCTGCCGCATGTGGACGTCGTCGTGCACCACGGCGGGAGCGGGACGACGATGGGCGCGTTCGGCGCCGGGCTGCCGCAGCTGTTCCTGCCGCAGGGCGCCGACCAGTTCGCCAACGCCGAGGCCGCGCTCGCCGCCGGGGTCGCCGATCAGCTCGTCGGTGACGCGCTCACGGCCGAGGCGGTCACGGAGAAGACCCGTGCGCTGATGACCGACACCGCGGTGCGCGACGCCGCCCGCGCCCTCGCCGAGGAGATCGCCGCCATGCCGTCCCCCGCCGAGGTCGCCGCCACCCTGCCCGACTACGTCTAGGGCGTGTCTGACAAATATTCTGGTTGTTTGTTGGGATGCTGTTGGTCGTGTCGCGGTTTCAGTTGCTTTCGGATGCTCAGTGGGCGTTGAT
>NZ_JBHYIK010000118.1:0-1437 GCF_042739735.1 Amycolatopsis sp. NPDC059027
CGGCCCCCCCACCGCGGGGCCTTTATGCCCACTGTCCGGGCGTCCGACGCCCGTAAGGTGGCCTTAACGGCATTAGGCCGCGGTCAGTCCCAGTCGATACCGAAGATCCCGGGGCCGAAGTCGAGGGCGACGGCGTGCACCCCGTCGCCGCCGTCGAGCTTGAGCCGGCGCCGGGCGAGCGCGCCCTCACCGCCTTCGCGCGAGTACTGCCAGCACCGCTCGGGCGCGGTGCCGGGCGCGAACCGCACCTCCAGCAGGTATTCCCGCACCGGGCGCCGGAACTCGCGGTAGTAGGTGTTCTGACACTCCGGGTACGGCGGTCCGGCGTTGATCAGGGAGTACTCGATGAGGTGGGTTTCGCCGCGGTCGATGGGGCGGTCGAAGATCAGCTCGGCGACGGTGAGGCCGTGGGTCTCGTCGACCTCGGCGCGGCCGACCCGGCAGTTCCGGACCGCGTGCAGCGCGGGCGGCCCGGCTTCGGGGTTGCCCTGCGCGTAGACGAGCAGCCAGCGGTCCTGGCCGTCGGCGCCCGCCTGGAACACCGCGCGGGCGGTGACGGCGCGTTGCCCGCCGTCCTCGGCGATCTCGCACTGGTCGTGCAGGCCGACGAGTTTCAGCTGGTGCTGGCGGTCGAGGGCGTGGGGTGCGCCGACGCGCTCGAGCAGCGGTTGAAGCGTTTCCCTGGTGAACGTCAGCGGTTCGGCGCCGCTCGTCTGGCGCCGGGCTCCGCCGCGCGGGCGGGGAGGCGGCAGCAGGCCGAGCAGTGAACCCGCGGGCACGCCGAGGATGTCCTCCAGTACCCGCACGGCCGACAGCGAGCCCTGCCGCTCGGGCTGGCGTTTGCCGGACTGCCAGTAGCTCAGCGCCGTGACGCTGACCGTGGCGCCGCGGGCCCGTAGCCGGGCCTGGACGCGGTCGAGGCTCAGGCCACTGGCGGCGATCGCGTTCCGCAGCGCGATCGCGAACGCCGTGCGCTCGCCTTCGTGGTCACCCTGGCCCGCCGTGCTTCCCGCCATTGTCGTGACCCGCCCCATGTGTGCCGTCCCGGTACTACGACTGCGAGAACGTTAGCAGTACGCGGTGACATGGCCACACCTTGTGAGCAGCCCACATCCCGCGGCGGCCGACCGGTATTGGGTCGAACGGACTAGTACTGGCAACTGGGAATCGTTGCCCCCGCCCCGGCGCGCACGTTTGTATGGCTCAGCGGCCCGGTGCCCGCGCGCCTTCCCAGGTTACCGGGTCGTACAGGTCAGGACCGTGCAAACGGATCCGGCTCCGGCCGCCGACCGTGTCCGATCACCGGGTGCGGCAGGCCGTTCGAGGACCGGGGGGGCCGCGCCCCCCCCCCCCCCGGCCCCCCGCCCCCCCCCCCCCGCGGGGGGTGACACCCGTGTTTAGTTGCGGGTTGCGGCGGCGGATGGGGCTGGGGGAATA
>NZ_JBHYIK010000118.1:1447-8377 GCF_042739735.1 Amycolatopsis sp. NPDC059027
CCCGACCGTGCCCTAGCCCCGGGTGCGCCCGCCCTGGCGAGCCCGGGTGCCCGGGCGCCCCCCCCCGCGCCGGGCCACCGGTCACTCCTCCCCGGATGGGGAAGACACCGTTGTTACTTGCCGGTAGGCTCCGGCGTATGGCTCTGCGGAAGAACATCCTGATCACCGGCGCCAGCTCGGGACTCGGCGAGGGCATGGCACGCCAGTTCGCGGCGCGGGGACGCAATCTCGCGCTGTGCGCGCGGCGGACCGAGCGGCTCGACGCGCTGGCCGAGGAGCTGACGGGCGCCTTCCCCGGTATCAAGGTCGTGACCCGGCCGCTGGACGTCAACGACCATGATCGGGTGTTCAGTGTGTTCGAGGAGTTCCGTGCGGAGCTGGGCTCGCTCGACCGCGTGATCGTGAACGCGGGAATCGGGAAGGGACAGCCGATCGGCAAGGGCCGGTTCGACGCCAACCGCACGACGCTGGAGACCAACTTCGTCGCCGCGGCCGCCCAGGTCGAGGCCGCGGTGGGGATCTTCCGCGAGCAGCGGGCCGGGCACCTCGCGGTGATCTCGTCCTTCAGCGCGATCCGCGGGTTCCCCGGCAACCTCACGGCGTACGCGGCGTCGAAGGCGGGCATCTCGACGTTCGTCGAGGGCACCCGGATCGAGCTGCGGCGGACACCGATCAAGGTGACCGACATCCAGCCCGGCTTCATCGAGTCGGAGATGACCGCGCGCAACGATGGCGTCCCGCTGGTCGCCCGCGCGGAGGTCGGGGTGCGGGCACTGGTCAAGGCGATCGAGGCGGAAGGCGCGAAGGCGTACGTCCCGAGCTGGCCGTGGACGCCGCTCAGCCTCGTGGTGCGGCTGGCCCCGGAGGCTCTGCTGAAGAAGTTCCTGTGAGCAGCGCCGGAAACGCCACGGTCGAGGTCCGTGCCGAAGACGCCTTCGACGCCGCCGCGGTGCACGCGTGGCTGAGCGAGCGTGTCGACGGGCTCGGTGCGGAACCGCCACGGGTGCGGCAGTTCCCCGGCGGGGCCTCGAATCTGACGTATCTGCTGAGCTATCCCGGTCGCGACCTCATCCTGCGGCGTCCGCCCGCGGGGCACAAAGCCGCGTCCGCGCACGACATGCGCCGCGAGTTCCGGGTGCAGCGCGCGCTCAAGCCGGTGTTCGGTTACGTGCCCGAGGTGCTGGCCTTCGGCGACGATCCGGCCGTGCTCGGCGGCGACTTCTACGTGATGGAGAAGCTCGACGGGCTCATCCTGCGCGGCGATCTTCCCGACGGTCTCGAGCTGAGCCCGGAACGGGCACGGGACTTGTCCGGCCGGGTGGTCGACCGGCTCGTCGAACTGCACGCTGTCGACGTCGATGCCGCGGGGCTCGCCGACCTCGGCAAGGGCGCGGGGTACGTCGAGCGGCAGATTCGTGGCTGGTCGGAGCGGTTCGCCCGGTCACGCACGGACAACGTCCCCGACTTCGCCGCGGTGATGGCCTGGCTGGCGGAAAACCAGCCAGGCGAGGTGAAGATCTGCCTCATCCACAACGACTATCGCCTCGACAACCTCGTGCTCGACGGTCCGGACACCCTCGACATCGTCGGCGTGCTGGACTGGGAGATGGCCACGCTCGGCGACCCGCTGATGGAACTCGGCAGCACGCTCGCGTACTGGGTGCAGGCCGATGACGACGACACGATGAAGCTGAGCCGTCGCCAGCCGACGCACCTGCCCGGCATGTACACGCGTGAAGAGTTCGTGGCGCACTACGCGGAGCGTACCGGGCTGAAGATCGAGGACTGGCGCTTCTACGAGGTGTACGGCCTCTTCCGGCTCGCCGTGGTGTTGCAGCAGATCTATCGCCGCTATCACGACGGCCAGACGCACAACCCCGCGTTCAAGGATCTCTGGCAGTTCTCCGGGTATCTGGACTGGCGCTGCCGCGAGATCATCGGGAAGGGAACGGCCTAGTGGGCGCCATCTACCTCGTCCGGCACGGGCAGGCGTCGTTCGGCGCCGAGGACTACGACCAGTTGTCCCCGCTCGGGTTCGAACAGTCCACTGTGGCCGGTGCGGAACTGCTGCGGCGCGGTGTCGAGTTCAGTCAGGCGCGCTCGGGATCGCTGGCCAGGCAACGGGACACCGCGGCCACCGCGCTCAAGGTGCTCGGCTCGGGCATCGCGGTGACCGAGGACGCGCGCTGGAACGAGTACGACCACGTCGACATCGCGCGCCATCACGCCGGTGGCGCGCCGCAAGAGGATTCACGGGCCTACCAGTCGACGCTGGACGCCGCGCTCACCGCGTGGACCGAAGCGGGCGCGGACGGACCGTGCGCCGAGACCTGGCCCGCGTTCCTGAACCGCTGCCGGGGCGCGCTCGCCGATCTCGTGGCCTCGCTGGGCAAGGGGGAGCACGCGGTGGTGTTCACCTCCGGCGGCGTGATCGCGACGCTCTGCGGGGCGCTCATGGGTACCCCGGAAGCCGGGCTGCTCAAGCTCAACCGGGTCACCGTGAACGCCGGGATCACCAAGCTCGTGTCCGGGCGGGGCGGGGTGACGCTGTTGTCGTTCAACGAACATCCGCATTTCGAGGCGGACGCGGCAAAGCTGTTGACCTACCGGTAGTTCCCTTGCGGGGCACCGGTTTCCCAGTCCCAGCCGGTGATCAGTGCGCGCATCAGGCTGGCAGCGCTGGAGAGATGACTCTCGGCGCCCCAGAACAGCGTGACCGTCCGGCGGCACCCGGGATCGTCGACGGCGATCCAGGCGACCGCGTCGTTGGTGGCGGTGCGCCGGGCGAGGGCGGGGACGAGGCCGATGCCGAGCCCCGCGCTGATCAGGCTCGCGATGGCGCTGTGTTCGTCGCCCTCGCAGACGATCTTCGGGGTCAGGCCCCGGCCGGCGAAGAGCCGGTCGAGGAGTCCGCGGACCCAGTGTCCCTTGCGGGAGGTCACGAAGGGCTGACCCGCCAGTTCCTCGACGCTCACCGACGCGTGGCCCGCCAGCGGATGGTCGTGCGGGGTGGCCACCCACACCGCCTCTTCGAACAGCGGCGCCGAGTCCAGTCCCTCGGCGCGGATCGGTTGTGAGGCAACGCAGAGGTCGACGTCCTTGGCCCGCAGGAGGCGGCCCATGTCCTCGGCGGGTGTCCAGCGGAGTTCGACCTCGATGGCGGGATGGGCCCGCTTGTACGCCGCGAGCGGGCCGGTGAGGGTGAGAAAGGTTTCCGACGCCAGGCGCACGGTGCCGAAGCCCTCGCTGGTGGCTTCGGCGACGGCTCGCCGTCCCGCGTCGAGTTCGCCGAGGGCGCGTTCGACGTAGCCGAGGAAGAGCTTCCCGGTGTCGTTCAGCCGGAGCCGTCCCGCGCGATCGAACAGCGGCGTGCCGAGTTCGTTTTCCAGCCGGGCGATGGTGCGGCTCACCGAAGGCTGGGCGACGCGGAGTTCGTCGGCCGCGCGGCTGAGGTGCTCCAGCCGTGCCACGACACGGAACTGGTTGAGCGTGTTCAGGTCCATGACCCATGCCTCCGACGTCATAACGGCATAGCAATATTGATCTTAGACAGGATAGCCCAGTAGTCATAGCTTCGAGAGGTGAAGCAAAACGGGGAAGACGCCTTCGCGGTCAGCGGAGGGGTATTGCGGGCCGTCGTCAGCGCGCATCTGGTGGGGATCATCGGCCAGCCGGTGTTCGCCGGGGTGTACCTGAGCGGGGACTACGACGGCCTGGGCTGGCACGCGACCGGTGCCGACGTCGTCACCTCGATCGGCTACCTGCAGCTGATCGTGGCGGCCGTGGTGTGGGTCCGGCTGCGCCGGGCCTGGCCGTTCCTCACCACGCTGGCGCTGGTGGCGGCCGAGACCGCGCAGTATTTCGCCGGGCTGGCGGGCGCGCTGTGGCTGCACCTCCCGCTGGGCGTACTCACCATCGCCGCGCTCGTCGTCCAGTTCATCGCGGTGTGGCGGCAGCCTTTCCGGCGGCCCGCCCGGGAGGTGCGGGCCGATGCGTGACCACCGGATCAGCAGGCGCCGGGTACTGGAAATCGGCGGGGCACTCGGGCTGCTGGCGGCCACCGGGCTGTCGGGCGCGGCCGCGTTGTCGCGCCGCCCGCCGGTCACCGGTGCCGAACTGCGCAGCGCCGTGCCGCTGCCGCCCGCGTTCAGTGTGCCGTTGCCGATTCCCGCAGTGCTGGCGCCGGTCAGCACCTCCGGCGGTGTCGACCGGTACGCCGTCACGCAGCGCGAAACGAGCGCGGAGATCCTGCCGGGCGTCCGGACTCCACTGTGGACATACGGTGGCACTTTCCCCGGCCCCACCATCGAATCGCGCCGGGGCAGGCCGATCACCGTGACGCATCGCAACGAGCTGCCGGTGCCGACCGTCGTGCACCTGCACGGCGGCCGGACCCCGGCGGACTC
This sequence comes from Amycolatopsis sp. NPDC059027, assembly GCF_042739735.1. Lineage (NCBI taxonomy): Bacteria > Bacillati > Actinomycetota > Actinomycetes > Pseudonocardiales > Pseudonocardiaceae > Amycolatopsis > Amycolatopsis sp. NPDC059027. The sequence continues at coordinate 5,854 of NZ_JBHYIK010000118.1, forward strand.
CGACGGGTACCCGACCGACCTCGTCCTGCCCGCGGGATGGCCGGACGCCGCACACCACGGCCATGGCGGCCACGCCATGGCAGGCATGTCGGATCCGCGGGCGGTGCAGGCGAAACTGAGCCGGGACTACACGTTCCCGATGGACCAGCGGCCGGCTTTGCTCTGGTATCACGATCACCGGATGGATTTCACCGCGCCCGCGATCTGGCGGGGTCTCGCGGGCCTGCACATCGTGCGTGACGACGCCGAGGACGCGCTCGGGCTGCCCGCGGGGCCGCGGGAACTGCCCCTGATGATCGCGGACCGCGCGTTCGCCGCGGACGGAAGTCTCGACTACCCCGCCCTCGATCCCACGCTGCGCGGACAGCCCGGGGTTCAGGAGTCCTACCTCGCCGGAGTGCTCGGCGACGTCATCCTGGTCAATGGCGCTCCGTGGCCGGTGCACGAGGTCGACGCGGCCCGCTACCGGCTGCGGATCCTGAACGGCTCGAACGCGCGGCACTACGAACTGGAAGCGGTGCTCGACGACGGCCGCCGGCTCGATCTCGTCCAGATCGGCGCGGACCAGGGGCTGCTCGCGGCGCCGGTGCCCCACGCGTCCCTGCCGATCGCGCCCGCCGAGCGCTACGACGTGATCGCCGACTTCTCCAGTGTCCCGGTCGGCAGCCTCGTCAAGGTCGTCAACCGGCTGGGCTCCGGACGCACCCGGGACGTCATGGCCTTCCGGGTGGCGCGCAAGGCCGCCGACGACAGCCGCGTTCCGCCCGTCCTCTCGACCGATCTCCCGACGTGGAACCGGGCGGACGCGGTCCGGGTGCGCGAGTTCTCGTTCCGCGCCGGGCAGCTGAACGGCGGGCACGGCTGGCTGATCGGCGGGCTGCCGTTCGACCCCGCCCGCTCCGACGTCACCGTCGGCCTCGGCGACGTCGAGGTGTGGCGGTTCGTCGCCGACGTCCACCATCCCGTCCACCTGCACCTGGTCGGCTTCCAGGTGCTCTCGCGCGGTGGCAGGCCGCCGCTCCCGCACGACGCGGGACTCAAGGACACCGTGTCGCTGCGGCCGGGCGAAGCGGCGGAGATCATCACCCGGTTCGACGGCTATCGCGGCCGCTATCTCTTCCACTGCCACAACGCCGAACACGAGGACATGGGCATGATGGCGAACCTCGAAATCGTCTGAACCGGTTCGCGGGTCAGGGTTTCAACCGTGTCCCGGTCACCCACGCGCGGACGAACGCGACCAGCCACGTCGCGAGCGCGCCCGCGGTCACCAGGACGAACGCGGGGCCGGGGCGGCCGCTGAGCGTCCACCACACGGCCGGGACCACGAGCAGCAGAGCGGCGGAGAGCACCGTGAGCAGCACCGCCCACGTGCGGTGGATCGTGAGGCGCCGGTCCGCCTTCGCCCGTCGGAGAACATCCACATCAGGTGGGTCGTGGTACAGGCCCGGAGTGCAACGGTCGCGGTGCGGTGTAATGCTTTCGTGGCCCGTTCGTGCGTGCGGACGCGATCGGGTGACCGCTGGTGGCAGGAGGTACGCATGCGGTTCGGTGACGTGACGCTGATCCCGGTCAACGGGTTCGGCACCGAGGACGTGGTGGTCGACGCCGGGGGCCGGATCTACACCGGGGTCGTGGACGGCCGGATCCTGCGGGTCGCGCCGGACGGCAGGCGCATCGACGTGCTGGCCGACACCGGCGGACGGCCGCTCGGGATCGAGTTCTTCGGCGAGGACGAACTGCTGATCTGCGACGCGCACGCGGGCCTGCTGACCGTGCCGATCGGCGGCGGGGACGTCACCACGCTCGCGACGTCGGCGGCGGGGCTGGAGTTCGTCTTCTGCAACAACGCCGCCGTCGCCGCGGACGGCACGGTGTACTTCACCGATTCCTCGCGGCGCTTCGGCATCGAGCGCTGGCGGGACGACCTCATCGAGCAGACCGGTGGCGGGCGGCTGCTGCGGCGGACCCCGGACGGGCAGATCGACCAGCTCGCCGACGGCTTCCAGTTCGCGAACGGCGTCGCGCTGCCCCCGGACGAGTCGTTCGTCGCGGTCGCCGAGACCGGTGCGTTCCGGGTCAGCAGGGTGTGGCTGCACGGCTCCCGCGCGGGCAAGGTGGACACGCTGATCGACGATCTCCCGGGTTTCCCGGACAACATCTCCACCGGCAGCGACGGGCTGATCTGGGTGACCCAGGCCAGCCCCCGCGTCGCGGCGCTCGACGTCGTCCGCAGGCTTCCCGCTCCGCTGCGCGCGCTCGTGCGTGCGCTGCCCGACGCCGTTCAGCCGCAGCCGGGGCGTGAGGTGGGTGTCCTCGGCGTCGCCGCGGACGGTCTGGTGGAGCGCGAGTTCCGGGGCGAGATCGCGGACTTCCACATGCTCACCGGCGTGCGCGAGCGCGACGGCAAGCTGTACTTCGGCAGTCTCGCCGACCCGGCGATCGCGGTCACCAGCCGCTGAGTGGTGCCGGTGGTGCTGAAGGACGCTTTCAGTGCGTTGGGTGGGCAGGATGGGGGGGTATA
>NZ_JBHYIK010000118.1:8387-18517 GCF_042739735.1 Amycolatopsis sp. NPDC059027
GCCCGGGGGAGCGGGGACCCCTGCGGCGGTGGGGGGCGGGTGGTGCTGAGGGCCGGTTTCCGTGGGTGGGGTGCACTGTTGGCGTCCTTCAGCACCATCAGTGCACCGAAGGCGTCCTTCAGCACACCGCCGCTAACGACCTGTCCACTGTGGACTGCGCCCGGCCGACCATGCGGCGTAGAACTCGTGGTGGTCCTTGCTGGTCATGAGCAGCGCCTGGGTGATCGCCTCCAGCTCGATGGAGCTGCCGAGATCCATGTCCAGTTCCCGGGTCAGCAGGACCTTGGTGGTGGCGTAGGCGAGTGCCGGACCATCGGCCAGCCGCCGGGCGAGCGCCGCGGCGGCGGCCGGGAGTTCCTCATCGTCCACAACGGACGAAGCGAGGCCGATCGACTCGGCGCGGACGGCGTCGACCTTGTCGCCGAGCATCAGCAGTTCGGTGGCCCGGCCGAGGCCGACCAGCCGGGGCAGCAGGTACGCCGAGCCCATGTCCGCCCCGGCGAGGCCGACCTTGGTGAACAGGAAAGCGAACTTCGCCGACCGCGCCAGCAGCCGGAAGTCACTGGCCAGTGCGAGCACCGAACCGGCACCGGCGGCGACACCGTTGACGGCGGCGATGATCGGCAGCGGGCATTCCCGCATCGCCTTCACCACGGCCCCGGTCATCCGGGTGAACTCCAGCAGTTCGGCGGTCTCCATCTTCTGCAGCTCGCCGATGATGTCTTCGACATCACCGCCGGAACAGAACCCGCGCCCGCGTCCGGTGAGCACGAGCACCTTCACGTCGCCCCGGTGCGGCAGTTCGGCGAGCAGGTCCCGCAGATCGGCGTAGCTGTCGAAGGTCAGCGCGTTGAGCTTGTCCGGCCGGTCCAAGGTGACCGTCGCGACGCCATCGTCCACAGTGAACTCGAAGTGCTCCCATTCCGCGGTGATCGGGGGAGTGGCACGGAACGGGCTCATGACTGGATTCCTCCACCGTCGAGTACGAGAGTCTGGCCGTTGATCGCGGCCGCCTCGGGCGCCGCGAAGAAGGTCACCGCGAAGGCGACCTCGTCGGGTTCGAGCAGTCTGCCCAGCGCGGACGCGGCGGCGAGGGCGGCTTCGGCGGCGGCCTCGTCCCGTCCGGTGCGTTCCCGGATCCGGGCCACCGACGTGGCCGTCATATCGGTCCGCACGAACGCGGGGCACACCGCGTTGGCGGTGACGCCGGTGCCCGCCACCTCCGCGGCCACCGCGCGCATCAGGCCGACCGCCGCGTGTTTCGACGCGGTGTACCCGGCGGTGTAGCGATAGCCGACGTGCCCGGCGGTCGAGGCGACGGTGACGATCCGGCCGTGGTCGCGTTCACGCATTCCGGGCAGGACGGCGCGGGTACACAGGAACGCTCCGGTCGCGTTGACCTCGAACTGCGTTCGCCAGTCCTCGACACTCGTCGCGTACACGGGCGCGCTCGTCGACACCCCGGCGTTGTTGACCAGTACGTCGATCGGGCCCGCTTCGGTGAAGAACGCCTTGACCGCCGCTTCGTCGGTGACGTCGCATTCGGCGCGTCCTGGCGCGAGAACGGTGTCGCCCGCTGCGCGGAAACGGTCGGCGATCGCGGCGCCGATACCCCGGGTGCCACCGGTGACGACCACGCGGCGGCTCATGACGTTGTTCATGACCCGGCCATCGTACGCAGCGCCCGCCGGTCGAGTTTTCCGTTGGCGGTACGGGGAAGTTCGGTCACGAACACGACCTCTCGCGGGTACTTGTGCTTGGCGAGGTGAGCACGTGCGAAGTCCTTGAGCGCCTCCGGTTCGACCGTCGCCCCCGTTCGCGGGACGACGTAGGCGCGCGGGAGCACGAGTCCGTCCACTGTGGCCCCCAGGACAGCGCAGTCCGCGACGTCCGGATGCCCGAGCAGGCAGTCCTCGATCTCGCCCGGCGCCACGAAAACGCCGCCGACCTTGAGCAGATCGTCGGCGCGGCCGTGGTGGTGGTAGAAGCCTTCGGCGTCGCGGCTGAACAGGTCACCGGAGGTCAGGGTGTCACCGTCGAAGGTCTTCGCGGACTTCTCGGCGTCGCCGTAGTACTCGAGCGCGATCGTCGGCCCGGTGATCCGCAGTGGTCCGATTTCCCCGTCCGGCAAGGGATTCCCGCTCTCGTCGACGACCTGAGCGGTGTAGCCGGGGACCTCCTGGCCGAGGCTGCCGTACCGCGCCTCGCCCGGCCGGTTGGACAGGTAGATGTGGTAGGCCTCCGACGAGCCGATGCCGTCCACGACCGGGACGCCGAAGGCCGCGTCCCATTTGCGGTGCAGTTCCGGGGGCAGCGCCTCGCCCGCCGACGTCGTCAGGCGCAGACAGCTCAGGTCCTGTTCGGACGCCGCCGGATGGGCGATCATGGCGCTCATCATCGTCGGCACGTTGACCAGCACGGTCGGCCGGTGCCGCGCGATCAGCTCGAAGATCAGGTCCGCCGTCGTCCGCTGGGGGAACACGATCCCGGCGGCGCCGACACCGAACGGGAACAACGCGGCGAGATCGCGCGCGTACCCGAAGAAAAGCTTGGGCACGGCGAGAATCCGGTCGTCCGCACGTAAACCGAGGACGCCGAGCGCGTAGCGTTCGAAGCTCTCGATGGGACTGCGCAAGGGGTGCACGCAAGCCTTGGGGGAGCCGGTGCTGCCGGTGGTGAACTTCCAGATCCCGATATCGTCCAACGTGGTAGGTGCGGTGTCCAGCTCATCGGGCGCCTCGGCCGCGAGTGTCCGCAGTGGACGTTCGCCGGGCCGTAGGTCTTCCGGCGGGACGTCGGTGACAAGCAGGTTCCGCGCGCCCGCCTCGCGCAGCGCGGGCAGCGTGACCGCGTCCGCGACCACCACGACGGCTTCGGCGTAGCCGAGGTAGTAGGCGTAATCCTTGGGCTGCAGGAACGGATAGACCTCGGCGGTGATCGCGCCGATCTTCTGCGCGGCGTACCAGGTCGCGACGAACTCCTCGCCGTCGCTCAGTGCGAGCAGCACCCGCTGTCCACTTCGGACACCCGTGTCGCGCAGCACATGTCCGATCCGGTTGACGAGCTTCGCCAGTTCGGCATAGCTGACGGTTTTCTCGCCACACAGCAACGCCGTCCGCTCGCCGCGGCCCTCCTCGACGTGGCGGTCGATGAAGTACGTGGCGAGGTTGACCGGCGCACTCATGTGACGGCCCCCAACTCGCGGATGGCTTCCACCAGCATGTCGGTCAGCACGCCGAAGGTGGCCTCGCCCTCCTCGGCGGTCGATTCGGCGGGGGAGCCGCAATACGCGTCGGACATCCCCAGCTCTTGGAAACCGGAATCCGGCGAGGCCGCGGCCAGCGTCACCGGCACATGCGGCAAGGTCCGCATCAGCGATTCGTCGACGAGTTCGGGCCGGTCGGCCAGCACCAGCGAGGTCTCGTACCGTCCGGCGTGGCATTCGCCGCTGCGGAACTCTTCGGTGAGCCGCTGCGCGTTCCGTCGCCGGACCAGATCGAGGTGGGCGACACGGCCGCCGTGCTCGGCGTTCAGCGTCTCGGCCGCATGGCGCAGCGTCGTCAGATGCGCGGGCTCGAAGTGGTTGTTCACCAGCAGGATCCGCGGCAGGCCCTGACCGATCAACGCCACCCCGACGTCGACGAGCAACCCGTGCAACGTCTCTTCGCCGATGTGGATGCCTCCGGCGAACCCGGCGGCGAACCGCGTCACCCCGTACGGGAGCGCGGGAAGGACGAGCACGCGCACGTCCGGATCCGCGTCGAGGCGGTCCGCCGCGCGGGCGCACATTCCGTGCGAGATCAGCGGATCCGTGCCGAGCGGCGCGTGCGGTCCGTGCGGCTCGATCGCGCCGAGGGGGAGCAGCAGCACCGGCGTGCGCGCACCAGCCGGCAGCTCGGCCACCTGCCGGGACGTGAGATCCGCGAAGAACGTCACGAGATTCAACCTACACCGCAGCGGCCTGAGGTGTATAGAGTTGGGGGCGTGGCCGTCGACGGATTCGAGCCGAGCCCCCAGGAGCTGGTCATCACACTGCTGGGCAGCTACGTGCACCCGCGCGAGACCCGGCGGATCTGGTCCGGCGGGCTCGTCGCGCTGCTGGCCGAGCTGGGTTTCTCCGACGGCGCGGCGCGGATCGCGCTGGCCAGGCTCGCCCGTCGTGACCTGCTGACCCGCCATCGCGCGGGGCGGCATGTGCACTACTCGCTGACCGCCCGCACCGTCGCGCTGCTCGCCGACGGCGACCGGCGGATCTTCTCCCTCGGTCGCCGGGAGAGCCCGGCCGGGACCTGGACCGTGCTGTGGCAGAACATCCCGGAAAACCGGCGTCCCGCCAGGGAGCGGCTGGTCCGGCGCCTGCGGTTCCTCGGCTTCGGCCCCTACACCGACGGCACCTGGATCGCGCCGCACGACCGCGAGGACGAGGTGCTCGCCCTGCTCGCGGAACTCGACGTCACCGAGTACGCCGGACTCTTCCTCGGGCGGCCGTCGGCGGGTCTGGACGTCCGTCGCTTCGCCGGGCGCGCCTGGGATCTCGACGAACTGTCGGCCCGCTACGACGCGTTCGTCCACGAGTTCGGCGGGCACGAGCCCGGCGAGCTGGACGATCCCGGCGCGTTCGGGGTGCGGACCCGGCTGGTGCACACCTTTCGCGCGTTCCCCGCGCTCGACCCGGAACTGCCCGCGGACCTGGTGCCCGCGCCGCGGCGCCGGGCGGCCGCGGTCGAGCTGTTCCACGATCTGTACACGGCGCTGGCCCCGGCGGCCCAGCGTCACTTCGACAAGGCGGTTCACCTATGACCGACACCGAGCAGGCGCTGAGCTACACCTCCTACCTCGCGCTGGACGACCTCCTGGACGCGCAGCGGCCCCGGTCGGACGAACACGACGAGCTGCTGTTCATCGTGATCCACCAGGTGTACGAGCTGTGGTTCAAGCAGCTCCTGCACGAGACGCGCTATCTGCAGGAGAACCTCGAAGCGGGCCGGACGGCGCACGCGATCCGCACGCTGCGGCGGATTCTCACCGTGCTCAAGGTGGTCGTCGAGCAGATCGACGTCCTCGAGACCATGACGCCGAGCCAGTTCAGCAGCTTCCGGGCCCGGCTGGACGCCTCCAGCGGCTTCCAGTCGGGGCAGTTCCGGGAGCTGGAAGCGGTTCTCGGTAGGCGGGACGAAAGTGTCCTAACCCACTACCCGGAGGGCTCTGAACAGCGGAAGCGCATTTCCGACGCGCTGAGCAGGCCCTCTCTGTTCGATTCGTTCCTCACCTATCTGGCGGAAAGCGGTTACTCGATTCCCCGCCGCACCGACGTCACCCGACCGGTGGAGCCCTCGCCCGAGCTGCAGGCGGTACTGCTGAAGATGTACCGCGACGACAGCGGTCAATCAGTGGTCGCCGAGCACATGGTGGACCTGGACGAAGGGATGCAGGAGTGGCGCTATCGTCACGTGAAGATGGTCGAACGCACCATCGGAGACAAGACCGGGACTGGTGGGTCCTCTGGCGCGACCTACCTGCGGACTACCTTGTTCCGTCCGATGTTCCCGGATCTCTGGGCAGTCCGGAGCCAGCTGTGAGCACCCTCGACGACATCCGCACCAGCCCCAACGCACTGGCCGGGTCCTACCGCCGCTTCGCGGTGGCCGACCGGCTCCTGCTGACCGGACATTCCCATCAGGCGTGGCCCGACGTCGCGGAGGAAGGGTTGCTCGAAGCCTTCGCCGACGCCGCCCGTGACGTCGACGCCAAATGGGACCGCGCGTTCGCGAAGGCCGACGAACTGCGCGCGGGATTCCGCGTCCTGCTCGGCGACCGGCGCGGCGAGTTCGCGCTCGGGACCAGCACGCACGACCTCGTGCTCCGCTTCCTTTCCGCGGTGGATCTGCCCCGGCGACCCCGGCTGGTGACCACCGACGGCGAGTTCCACACCCTGCGCCGCCAGCTCGCCCGGCTGGAGGAGGAGGGCGTCGAGGTCGTCCGCGTCCCGGTCGAACCGGTCACCACGCTCGCCGAGCGCGTCGCCGACCAGGTCGACGGCGGGACCGCCGCAGTGCTGATCTCGGCCGTGCTGTTCGAGACCTCCCGGCTCGTGCCGGGGCTCGCGCACCTCGCCGACGTGTGCCGTGGCCGCTCGGTCGAACTCGTCGTCGACGCCTACCACGCGCTCGGCGTCGTCCCGTTCTCGCTGCACGACCTCGGGCTGACCAACGCCTGGGTGCTCGGCGGCGGCTACAAGTACCTCCAGCTCGGCGAGGGCAACTGCTTCCTGCGGCTGCCCGCGCACGCGCAGGAGCTGCGGCCGGTGATCACCGGCTGGTACGCCGAATTCGGCGCGCTCGCCGACGAACGGCGGCCCGGCGCGGTCGCCTACGCACCGGGCAGCGACCGCTTCGCCGGCGCGACCTACGACCCGACCAGTCACTACCGGGCCGTACGGGTGCAGCGGTTCTTCACCGAGCAGGGGCTGACCCCGCGGTTCCTGCGCGAGGTGTCGCAGCACCAGGTCGGCCTGCTCGCGCGTCACTTCGACGAACTGGACCTGCCCGAAGACGTCGTCACCCGCGACCGCGAGACGCCGTTGGGCATGATCGGCGGCTTCCTCTCCCTGCGGTGCCGCGACGCCGCGGGCCTCCAGGCCGCGCTCGCCGAACGCGGGGTGCGCACCGACGCGCGCGGCCCATACCTGCGGTTCGGCCCCGCGCCCTACCTGTCGGACCTCCAGCTCGAAACCGCGATGGCGACCCTCGGCGAGGTCGTCCGCGGACAGTGACTCCGGGGCCGCGCGGCGTAGGCGGCCTTTCGGGCACATTCGGCGTCCAGAACCTGGGACCAGCCTTGGCCGGTGATCAGCCGGGGCCTTAGGTTGACGGGGTGAGGCACCGGCCGACGGGCGACCCCCGTCGGCCGGTGCTTCGGACCATCCACCAGGTGCGCAGCGGCCACAGCCGTGCGCGGGTCGACGAAGGAGTCACCACCGTGACCGAAGGAGTGTTCGGCCGGAACACCGGCCATGAGCAAGTCGTGTTCTGCCACGACCAGGCCAGCGGCCTGAAGGCCATCATCGGTATCTACTCGACCGCACTGGGCCCCGCGCTCGGCGGCACCCGCTTCCACCCCTACGAGTCCGAGGACGCCGCGCTCGCCGACGTCCTCGCGCTGTCGAAGGGGATGGCCTACAAGAACGCGCTGGCCGGGCTCGACCTCGGCGGCGGGAAGGCCGTGATCATCGGCGACCCCGCGACGCAGAAGACCGAGGCGCTCCTGCGGGCCTACGGGCGTTTCGTGCAGTCGCTCGGCGGCCGCTACATCACCGCCTGCGACGTCGGCACCTACGTGCGGGACATGGACGTCGTGGCCCGCGAATCGCGGTTCGTCACCGGCCGCTCGCCGGAGGACGGCGGCGCCGGCGACTCCTCCGTCCTCACCGCTTTCGGGGTGTACCAGGGCATGCGTGCCTCCGCCGAGCACGTCTGGGGCGTGCCGGAGCTGACCGGGCGCCGCGTCGGTGTCGCGGGGGTCGGCAAGGTGGGGCACATCCTCGTCGGGCATCTGGTCGAGGCCGGTGCGCGCGTGGTGGTCACCGACGTGTCGCCTGCCGCGCTGGACCGGGTCCGCGCGGCGTACCCGAGCGTCGAGGTCGTGTCCGATGTGGACACTCTGATCCGGTCCGAACTGGACGTTTTCGCGCCGTGCGCGCTGGGCGGGGTACTGAACGACGACACGGTGGCCGCGCTGCGGGCGCGGATCGTGTGCGGTGCGGCGAACAACCAGCTCGCGCACCCCGGGGTGGACAAGATGCTCGACGACCGCGGCATCCTGTTCGCGCCGGACTACCTCGTCAACGCCGGCGGCGTGATCCAGGTCGACGACGAGCGGCACGGGTTCGACTTCGAACGGGCCAAGCGCAAGACGACGGCGATCTTCGACACCACGAAGGCCGTGTACGCGCTCGCGAAGTCCGAAGGCGTGCCGCCCGCCACCGCGGCGGACCGCCTCGCCGAGCGGCGCATGGCCGATGTCGGCCGCCTGCGGGGAATCCTGCTCTGACTGTTCAAGGCTGGGTTGGTCGGGGCCAACCCAGCCACAAGGTCGACGAGTGCGCGCAGCGCGCGAGGAGACTTCACGGTCGAGCGCCCTCTTTTGGCCGATAGGCCCCGCTATCACGATGACAGGGCGCCCCTTCCGCGACGGTGACATTCGTCGAGAAGGAGCGCCCTGGCAGCGTGATAGCGGAAGCGCTCGATGAAAAACTCAGCCGCTCTTGCGGCGGAACTGGCGCTTGTTCGCGGCGGGGCCGTGCGCGTGCTGGTTCTTCGGGCCACCGTTCTCGTGGGAGGAACCCGACCGCGCGTGGGCCTGCTTGCGCTCGAGTGCCTCGCGGAACTTGCGTTTGACGTCGTCCTCCTCGCCGCTCTGCCGCGACGGTTCCGGTTCAGCCATGCTTACCTCCGAGGTTACGACGTGTGACCGTTCCAGCCTGTCAGGTGCGTGCCGCGTTGGCGAGCGGATTTCGCCCCGGCGTCGGGAGAATCACCGATCCGGTGTGGGCATCTGGACCGGGCCGCCGAAGCGGATCCGGTCGCGGACCAGTGGACGGCCGCAGTGGTCGCACAGCAGCGTCGGAACCAGCCGGTTCCCGCATTCGTCGTGGTAGAGCGTGAGGTCCGCGTCCTGGCCCGGTACCTCGAAGCCGCGGGCCCACTCGACGATGAAAGCCAGCGCGGGGAAGAACGCCAGTCCCTTCGAGGTGAGCCGGTAGGCCCTGGCGTCGGCGCGGGTCGCCGCGGTTTCGGTCCGTAGGACGCCGACCTCGACGAGTTTGCTGAGCCGCCCCGACAGCACGCTCGGGCCGATGCCGAGTTCGCGTTCGAACTCCGAGAAGTGCCGCGCGCCGAGCATCGCCGAGGACACCAGCCCGGTGGACCACCGGTCACCGAGCAGTTCCATGGTGTCCGGGAAGAACATCACCGGGTCGTGCGCGAGCGGTTCGGCGTCCTTGCGGCGGAAGCGTTTCGACGCCGTCGCCGCGCCGATCCCGGTCGCGTCGAGCCGTTTCGCGCTGATGTCGCGCGCGTCGACCCGGCAGCCGCAGGTGCCGCAGCCCAGCGGCGCCGAGGTGGTCAGCCCGCAGTCGAGGTGGATCAGCGTCGGCAGGACCTCCCGGCGACCGGGGATCCATTCGCGCTCCCACGCCCAGATCGAGATGAACAGCGGCCACAGTTCGAGGCCGCGTTCGGTGAGCCGGTACTCGTGCCGCGTCCGGTTGGTGTCGCGGTAGGGCGTCCGGAGCAGGACTCCGTTCTCCACCAGGGCACCGAGCCGCCCGGACAGCGCGGTCGGGGAGATGCCCAGCCGCAGCCGAAGCTGCTCGTACCGCCGGAAGCGCAGGAAGACGCCTTGCAGGATGAGCAGCGTCCACTGGTCGCCGAGCAGCTCGAGTGCTCGGCGGACCGACTCTCCTGCCGGTCGGACACGGTGTGCGGTCGCTTCGGTCACCGGGGACCCCTCTTTCCGTCGTGGACCCAGCTTAGCTGACTACACCTAGAGAAGCCTATTGACAGCTGGGTACACAAATCATAGTCTCGTCCCCGTCAGCCCGCACCGCAGGGGAGAGCTCGATGGTCAGCACTTCCGCACAGTCGCCCACGGTGGCCCGGACGGCACCGGACGCTCACGGAGCCGAACAGGTCAACCGGTGCCCGCGCGACGCCTATGCGCTGGGTGGCATCGAGATCGGCAACGCGGCCCAGGGGGTCGCCGGAGACTGCCCCGCCCGGCCGCTCCCGGCCGGGCCAGAGGGATCGACCCGCTACGGAAACGGTAGCCAGGTCGGAGTGGCAGGCCCGTGGCCTGCGGGTTTCGCGGTCGCGAAAAGCGCGGCCGGGATGTCCGGATAAAGGCACCTCCTCCGGCACGCGCCCGGCAGGACCGGGAGCGTGCGGGAGGAGGCCGGCGGAGGCCGAAGCAAAGCATGGAAGGGCACACGTCGCCCTGCGGCGTGTGGGGGCCGTGCTGTGCTCTCCGCCGGAACCCCGCCCCCCCCGCCACCCCCCCCCCCCCGGGCAGCGGGGGCCCCGCGCCGCAGGGGAGGGGCCGGGGCCGGGTGGGGGGGGCGGGGCACCCCCTCC
>NZ_JBHYIK010000119.1:0-18470 GCF_042739735.1 Amycolatopsis sp. NPDC059027
CAGCCGGCGTGGGTCGCAGCGCTGGGCGGCGGCTGGGCCCCCGGGAGCGGGGGGTGCCGCGCGCCCGCCACCCCCCCCCCCCCGCCACATTGGGTGCGTTGAGCGCACCCAATGCCACATTGGGGCGCTCGTCGCGTGGCGGGTCTAGACCGGGTGGACGGGGCCGTTGGTCACGACCGGGTGCAGCTCGGCCGGGCGTTCGGCGGCGGGGTGCTCGAACCCGTTGACGTGCAACGAGACCGCCCGGATGGAGCCGGTGTCGCCACCGGCGACGTCCGCAACGGTGAACGTCCACGTCCCATCCGCGGCCACGGCGCCCAGCGCCGCGCCGAAGTTCGCCGCGGGCCGCCAGGTGCCGGTGAACGGCGCGTTGGCCGACGTCAGCGAGCTGTACGGCTTGGCAGCAGCGTCGGCGAAGACGACCTGGCACAGGTTCTTGCCCGAGGTCCCGGTGCGGCTGAACACCGTGGCCTTGGCCCCCGACGGCGCGGTCAGCGTGCCGACCAGGTCACCGACGTACGAGTGGTTGAGCCCCACCGTCGTCGACTTCGGATCGGTGCCGCAGACCGTGCCGTCGACCGAGAGCGTCACCTTCGACGCCCGCCCGACCCCGCTCACCGTGATCGGCACCGACGCGCCGAGCGGGTTGTTGTCCGGGACGGCGACCGCGTCACCGGTGTAGGCGAAGTCCTTGGCCACCGGGGACGGCGTGCCGACCGGCACCGAGAACCGCGCTGTCTTCGGCGAAAGCGAGCCCGCGAAGGTGACCTTCGCGTTCAGCACCACCGGCACGCCGACCTCGTGCGTCGCCGGGACGGTGACGGTGAAGTCGTTGACGCCGGTCTGCCCGGGGCTGATCGTGCCGTAGGACTTCGACCGCGGCGCGATCGCGACGCCCGGCGTCGGGCTGCTGAGCACCACGCTGGTGGAAACGGCGGCGCCGTCCCCGGTGTTGGTGACCGGCAGCGACACCGTCGCGGTGTCACCCGGGTTGAGCGCCGAAGCGCCGTTCGGCGGCGTCACCGTCGGCTGTTTCGCGAAAGCCAGCGGCTGCGGGCTGGCTCCGGTGTAGGAGAGCACCTTGTCCGCGAGCAGGATCCCGGCGCCACTGGTGTTGTCCTTGCCAGGGGTCTCGATGTCGACGGCGGTGGCGAGCAACGCTTCCCGGACGTCCGCTGTGGACAGACCGGGGTTGCCGGACAGCACGAGGCTCGCGATCGCGGCCGCGTGCGGCGCGGCGGCGGAGGTGCCGAAGAACGGGTCGAACCCGGTCACCGAGGTCCGGACGCCGTCCGCGGCGGTGATTTCCGGCTTCTGCCGGACCTCGCCACCGGTCGAGGACACGTTGCCCGGCGTGATCGGCGTCCCGTCGGCCTGGTAGAACACCCGCCGCGGACCGTCCGAAGAGAACCGTTCGACCTTGGTGGCGCCGGAGAACGAGCCGGGGAACGGCCCGGCGGGGTTGGCCGGGTCACCGGGTTCGAGCGGCCTGCCGAACGCCTTCGCCGCCGGGGCCGCCGCGACCCCGAACGCGGCGCGTGCCGCCGAATGCCCGGACGTCATACCCGGCGTGGTGTAGGCCTTGAGACCGTCAGCGGAGTCCGCGAAACGGCCGCGCAGCGCGGAAAGCGACAGATACCGGTTCGCGCCGGAGAACTTGACGATCGCCAGCCGCAGCCCGGACACGCCCGTGGTGTTCAGCCGCTCGTAGGGGTCCTGGGTGCCGGTCTGGTTGTTCTGGCTGAACGTGACCACGTTGCCCTTGGCGTCGAGCAGGTAGAGGTCGTAGTCGTTGTTCGACGCGCCGAGCGGGTCGGACCAGAACAGCGTCACGGGCACCGCGCCGGTACCCGCCGAGATCGGCTCGAAGATCTGCGTCCCGGCCGAACCCGCGAAGTTGTGCGCTGTTCCGGCGTATTTCGCGACTCCCTTGCCGGAGTCGACGAAATCGCCTTCCCAGTGCCCGGAAGTCCCGTCGAGCACGCTGCCCTCGTTACCGGCCGAGGAGAAGTAGAGCGCGCCCGCGGCGGTCACGTCGTTCACCGCCTGGGCGATGATCCAGTCCTGGAACGGCGACTCCTTGAAGTAGAAGACGTCGTCCACGATCACGTCGCAGTGCGATTCGAAGCGGAGCTTGCGGATGTTGTCGGCGAAGCTCGCGTCGGAGTTGAACGCGGTGGCGAACCCGAGCTCCGCGTTGGGCGCGAGATCGTGGATGATCTCGAGCATCGCGGTGCCCTCGTCGCCACTGCCCTCCTGGCCGGCGATGACGTCGACGTTCGCCGGCAGCTCGCCCTTGGCCTGCGAGACGGCCAGCGAGTCGACGCCGTCGGACAACGCGCACGCCTTCACCCCGACACCGGTGACGCCGAACTGCTGGCGCGCGAGGTCGGCGTTGTGCGCGCGGTCACCTTCGCTGGTGATCGTCGCGGCCGCCGCGTTCTTGTTCTCCTGTGCCTTGCGCAGTTCCGTGGCGAGCCGATCCGCCTTCTGCTGCTTGGTTTCCGCCGGTTTCGCGGTGCTCGTGCCCTGGCTGCCCGGCACCGCGTGCTGACGTGCGGTCATGGCCTCGTCGGCGGCTTCGACCTTCTTGACGTCTTCTCGCGCGGCGATTCCGGTGAGCGCGGCGAGCGGTACCTCGGCCCGGATGCTCGCCAGCCGCTCGGACACCGCGCGGATTCCCGCCCCCGCCTTGGTCAGTTCGGCGATGAGCCCGTCGGACACCTTCGTCGCGCGGATGTCGACCAGCGCGGTCCCCGACGGGGAGATCTCGGCCCCAGACTGCAACGCGGGCACGGCCGAGGCGTTCAGGCGGCGCTCGCGGATCTTCGTGTCGACAAGCAGTTTGCTGTCTACTTTGGATTCGGCGGCGGACTGCCCGGTCTTGACCGCCTGCAGCGCGGCGATCTGGCGGGCGGAGTTCTCGGCGAACGAATCCGGTGTGGACTCGGCTGCCCCGGCGACCGGCGGGGTCACCACGCCGAGCGCGGCGACGAGCGCGGCACCGGCGGCCAGTACGGTGGTTCTTCGTTTCAGGGAACGGCTTCGACGCACGTGCGCCTCCGATTCTCCAGGCGCGTGCCCCGACTCACGCTGGCCAATGCCGGTGATCACCGGCTGAACCAGGCTAGGTACCGTCCGTCCACGGTCAACAGCAGCCGTTCGAGTGACAGCGGACGGATATTTTCCGTTCGCCGCCAGAAGGTGTAGGCCGTTCAGCGCAGAAGGACGGGCGGATGGATCAGTATCGTGCGGGACACCCGCACCCGATCGGCGACCCGGGCCGGCCGCGCGAGGACAGGCCCGCGCCGCCTCAGAGCACGAAGGAATCCGACCACGGCTGCGAAGCCCGGCCGGACAGCGCGTCCAGGAGTGTCACCGCCTGTTTGTCGGTGAGCGAGGCGACGAAGTCGATCACGGCACGTCCCCTGGCGAGGCCGCGCACCGCGTCGGCACCGTTCATCGGTTCGCCCGTCGCACCTACGAGCAGTTCGGGAGTTTCCCTGGCGAGTGCGGCGTATTCGGCGTGCGCGAGCTCGACGAGGTCGTGCAACCGGCGCGGCAGCCGGGAAACCTCGTCGCGGTCGAGCAGCCAGGCGTCGAGCGCGTCCACGAGTGTCGCGACGAGACTGGCCTGGCCGCGCTGGTGCAGCGCGAGATCGGGACGCAGCAGCACGAACCGGCGGTGCACGAACTTGAGCACCTGGACCTCGTGCCACTGAGCGGGACGCAGGGTCACGTGCCCGGACCGGGTCGGCGGCGTCGCCAGCACGAACACACCGTCGACCAGGCGCGCCGTCCAGCCCGTGGAGAACGCCGCCGTCGCCTGCTCCGCCTCGATGGAGCCGTCGAACGCACCGGCGAGCAGACCGTCGACGAGTTCGGAGTGGACTCGCGCGACGGCACTGGCGAACGCGTCGTCGTCGACGATCCAGGCGTCCTTGGCGTGCATGCGGCGGCGCAGCCGCTCCAGCGACCGCCCGGGACGCCGCTGGTCGGCCTCCAGCGTCGCGTCGTCGAGGGTGGCGAGTTCGAGGGCGTGCGCGAGCCACTCCCCCAGTTCGGCGGCGACCGGCGCGTGCTGGAGCACGCCGATGCGGTGGAAGTCCTGGAGGTCGTGGATGGCGTAGGCGATGTCGTCGGCGGTGTCCATTACGGACGCTTCGACGGTCTGCTGCCAGCCCTCGATCCGGCCGGCGAACGGCGCCCGCGCCTGCGCGAAGTCGTCGAGTTCGGTGCAGTAGGCGGAAAACTTGCTCACGCCGGTGCCGGGTGCGCTGCCCGGTTCGGTCGCGCCGCGCGGCGGGATCGGCAGCTGCGAGGGATGCGGGTCCGGGAAGTGCAGCCGCGCCCACGGGTACTTCAGCACCGCCGCGCGGACCGCGGCGGTGAGGTCGAGCCCGACCGCGGACGGGCCGCGCACGTCGGTGGTGGTGAGGATGCGGAAGGTCTGCGCGTTGCCCTCGAAGCCGTCGGCGAGACCGAACCGGTGGCGGGCGATGCGGTCGAGCGTCTGCTCGCCGAGGTGCCCGAACGGCGGATGCCCGAGGTCGTGCGCGAGCGCGGCGGCCTCGGCG
Source organism: Amycolatopsis sp. NPDC059027 (assembly GCF_042739735.1). Lineage (NCBI taxonomy): Bacteria > Bacillati > Actinomycetota > Actinomycetes > Pseudonocardiales > Pseudonocardiaceae > Amycolatopsis > Amycolatopsis sp. NPDC059027. Next base: position 4,578 of record NZ_JBHYIK010000119.1, read on the forward strand.
ACGTCGGGGTCGCAGCCGCCGAGCTTCGCGGCCAGCTCGGCGGAGTCGCTGGACGCGCCGATCCGCTCCGCGATCGCCCGGGCGACCTGCGCGACCTTGAGGCTGTGCGTGAGCCGGTTGTGCAGCAGGCCGGACCCGCCCGCGCTGACCACCTGCGTCACGCCGCCGAGCCGGGCGAAGAAGGGCGACGCGGCGATGCGGTCACGGTCCACTCGGAACGCGCTGGTGGCCAGGTCGGTGAACCCGCCGGAACCGGCGGGATCCCGGCGCGCCGCCCTGGGGTCCGTCTGATCCATGCGTCCTACCGTATCCGTCACGCGTGCGTTCCTCCGCGCGGGCGCGCGAGCTGAAGGGCGCTTTCGTCGCGTGCGACGTGAGGAAAGCGCCCTTCAGCTCATCCCGTGCGAGGAAAGTCCCCTTCGGCGTCTGGGAGGATCGGGACGTGGTGGACGTGCTGATCGCGGGGGCCGGTCCGGCGGGCTGGGCGCTGGCCGCGGCCTGCGTCCGGCGGGGGCTGCGCACCGCGCTCGCCGCCCCGGACCCGTTCCGCCGCTGGCCCGCGACGTACGGGCTCTGGGCCGACGAAGTCCCGGAGTTCCCGGAATCCGCCGTCGCGTCCGCGCCTCGCACGGTCCTCGCCTCAGGAACCCGGGAGCACCGGCTGGACCGCCGCTATCTCGTGGTGGACAACGACCGTCTCGCCGAGCACCTGACCGTCCCGGGCATCGAGGTGATCACCGGCACCGCCGTCACCGCCGAGCACGACCGGCACGGCAGCACCGTCCGGTTCGCCGACGGCCTCGAACGCCGCGCGGGCGTGGTCGTCGACGCCTCCGGAGTACGTCGCGTGCTCACCGGCGGCCCGTCTCCCGGTGTCCACACGGAACAGACGGCCTACGGTCTCGTGCTCCCCGCGGACGCGGCGCGGCGGCTGGTGCCCGGAGACACCGCGGTGTTCATGGATTGGCGCGGGACCACCGGCGCGGACCCGACTTTCCTCTACGCCCTTCCGCTCGGCGACGGCACGGTGCTGCTGGAGGAGACGTCGCTGGCTCGCCGTCCGGGGCTGGGGATCGACGTCCTCGCCGCACGCCTGCGTGCCCGCCTCGCACACGCCGGTGTCCCGGCCGACGGCCGCGAGGAACGCGTCCGCATCGTCCTGGACCCGCCGTTCCCCCGGCCGCGGCGGGTGATCCCGTTCGGGGTCGCGGCCGGGTTCGTCCATCCCGCCACCGGGTACAGCGTCGCCACCACGCTTCGGCTGGCCCCGAAACTCGCGGCCACGCTCGCGGAAACGCTTCCCCGCGGCCCGCTCGCGGCGAGCACCGCCGCGTACGCGGACCTCTGGCCGCCCGCGGCACTGGCCGTGCATCGCCTTCGCGGGCACGCCCTCCGCGCGCTGCGCGGCCTCGCACCGGCCCAGGTCCCGGAGTTCTTCGACCTCTTCTTCGCGCTGCCCATCGAGGCCCAGCGTGCTTTCACCTCAGGGCGCGAGAACCTGGCGGGGACGTCGGCCGCGATGCTGCGGATCTTCGGTGCCGCGCCCTGGCGGATCAAGCGCCACCTGATCGGGTGACCTCAGGCCTCCGGTGCCCCCGTGTAGAACGCGAAGGTGTTGTCCGCCCGCTTGCGCGCGAGGGCCTTGTCCTCGCCCGATGCGACGTCGGCCTGATACCACTGTTCGCTGCTCTGCGCGACGAAATCCTTGCCCTCGCCCGAGGTCTGCCACGCCATTGCCTCCGCCGGATCGACCGCCGCGCCGCCGTCGAGGTGCAGGGTGAGACCCATGATCATCATGTCCCAGCCGACCCCGGTCGCGGCGGGGCCGTACTTTTCCCAGTGCTCACTGACCGGGGCGATGTGATCCAGCTGGAACAGGGTCCCCTCGGGCGTCGCGCTCAGCTTCAGCTCGATCCAGCTGACCGCCCCGCCGATCTCCCAGGTCGCCGCGAACCCTTTCGGGGGATCACAGCGCTCGATCGTGCCACCCGCGTTGCCCTCCAGCTGGTAGTGCCCGCCGAGGCGCAGCTCGCCGGTGATCGGCAGGAACCAGCGCGGGATGCGCTCGGCGTTGGTGCAGGCGTCCCAGACGTCGTCGAGATCGGTCGCATACGTGCGGGCGATCGTCACCACCCTGGCCTCGCCCGCCTCCAGCGCGCGGGCGCCGACCTCGCGCCGGACGGAACTGATTTGCTGACTGACGTCGATCACCGAAACTCCTCCTCATGGCGTGAGCTGCGAAAACTACACTAAAGGCTGCGCTTATATAAGTCAAACGTTAGCATCGCTTACCGTGGCGTAACTCTTCCCGTCAAGGCGTTACTCCGATGTAGGGAACCCGGGTTCCCAAGCGATGAACATCAGTCGACATCCGTTTCGTTTCGGCCCCGGACGCGCCACGATCGGACCCGTGACGTCGCCAAGCGCGATCCGCTTCGCCTTCCAGCCGATGTACAGCCTGCACACCGGCGGCATCGTGGCGTTCGAGGCACTCGCCCGTCCTGGCAAGGGAACCGCACAGGAGCTGCTCACCGAGGCACGCCGCGAAGGCCGGCTCGCCGAGGTCGATCTCGCACTCGCGGTCACCGCCGTCCGCCAGGAAGCCGAGCGCCGCACGCCACTGCCGCTGCACCTCAACCTCTCCGCCCGCACGCTCGCGGCGCCGCCCGGCGCGTTCGCCGAGCTCGTCCACCAGCTCGGCGCCGCGGGCCGCCGCACCCGTGACGTCGTGCTCGAGATCGGGCCGCCGTTCTCCCAGTTGCCCGCCGAGCGCGCGCTCGCCGGCATGCAAGCGTTGTCCGAGCAGGGTTTCCGGCTCGCGCTCGACGGGCTCGGCCGGGGCGACCTGCCGCTCGGCCTGCTCGCGGCGAGCCCGATCGACCTGGTCAAGCTCGACCGCACGGTGCTGCGCGGGCTCCCGGACGACCCGGCCGCGGTCGCCGTCGTCGAGGCGCTGCTGCACTACACGTCGCGGACCGGCATCCGGCTGGTCGCGACCGGCATCGAGACCGACGCGCAGCTCGACGCCGCCCGCGGGCTCGGGGTGCGGATCGCGCAGGGACATCTGCTCGCGCCGCCCACGCCCGCCCAGAGCACCGGCCCGGCCGCCGCGATCCTGCCCGGCGAGCGGGTGACGTCCGGCCCGCCGCAGGCGCCGTGTGTCGGCGACTTCGTGCGCCCGGCGACGACGCTGCCGGAGACGGCGACGTGCGACGACGTCCGCGAGGTGCTCGCCGCCGCCGACGCGCCGTCCGGCGTGGTCGGGGTCGACGCGGACAACCGTCCACAGTGGTCGATCAACCGGACCCGGTTCCTGGTGGCCGTCACCGGGATGTACGGGCACGCGCTGCACGCCAAGCGGCCCGCGGCCCGGCTCGCCGACAACCCGCACATGATCCAGGCGGACGCGGGCGCACTGGAGTTCCTCGAACTGGTCACCGACGCCGACTGGAGCCGCACCGGCGACGACGTCGTCGTGGTCGACGGCACGGGCCGCTGCCTCGGTGTCGTGCTGGTGACCGAGGTCGTGCGCGGCGTCGCCGAGGTGAAGGTCGAGGAAGCCGCCGCGCTCAACCCGCTCACCCGGCTGCCCGGCAGCGAGGTGGTGGCCCGCGACGTCGACCGCCGGATCGCCACCGGCGAGTCGTTCGTGGCGGCCTGGCTGGACATCGACTCGTTCAAGACGGTCAACGACACCGCGGGGTTCGCCGCGGGTGACGACCTGATCCGCGCGCTCGGCGCGACGCTGACCGACCTCGCGTCGAGGCTGCCGCGGATGCGGGTGAGCCACGTCGGCGGCGACGACTTCCTGGTGGTGTGCGACGTCGACGAGATCGGCACCGTCGCCGCCGCGCTGCTCGACCGCCGCTGGTCCGCCGACGGGCTCCCGGTCACCGTCTCGCTCGCGACCCTGGTGTGCGCCACCGGGTCCATCGGGTCCTATCGGGACACTTCGCGGCTGCTGGCCCCGTTGAAGAAACAGGCCAAGGCGGTGCCGGGATCGAGCTGGGTGCTGAGCAGGCCGGGCTCGGACCGCGTCGACGTGCTGCGCGGGATCGGGCGCGACGTCGCGGTCAGCCAGTCGGCGTGACGAACCCGGATTCGTAGGCCCGGATCACCGCCTGCGTGCGGTCGCGCGCGCCGAGCTTCGCCAGGACGTTGCCGACGTGGGTCTTCACGGTCTGGACCCCGAGGAACAGCTCGCCCGCGATCTCCACATTGGACAGTCCACCCGCCATCAGCCGCAGCACGTCCCGCTCGCGTTCGGTCAGCCCCGCCGCGGCGAGACCGTCACGGGCCGAGCCGCGGGAATGCTCCGCGGCCAGCCGGCGGATCGCCGCCGGGAACAGCAGCGACTCACCCGCCAGCACAGTCCGGATCGCGGCCACGATCTCCTCCGGCCGGGCCCGCTTGAGCAGGAAACCGCTCGCCCCGGCGAGCAGCGCGTCGTAGACGTAGTCGTCGTTCTCGAAGGTGGTCACCACGATGACCTTGGGCGGTTTGTCCACAGTGGACAACAGGTGCGTGGTGGCCCTGATCCCGTCCACCGCGGGCATCCGCACGTCCATCAGCACGACGTCCGGTGCCAGCCGGGAGACCAGGCCCGGCACCTCGGCGCCGTCGCCCGCCTCGCCGACGACCTCCAGATCCGGTTCGCTGTCCACGATGGCCCGCAGACCCGCCCTGATCAGCTGCTCGTCGTCGACCAGCAAAACCCGCCCGCTCACGCTTTCCCCCATGGCACCCTCAGCACGACTTCCCACCGTCCTCCCACCGGCCCCGCGCTCAGCTCGCCGCCGAGCACCGCCGCCCGCTCCGTCATACCCCGCAGGCCCCTGCCGCCCCCGGTGCGGCCGGACGGCGGCGCGGCGCCGAGCGGATTCGACACCGTCGCATCGAGGCGCCCCGGCCCGATCCCGACCCGGACCGTCACCGGGACCTTACCGGCATGGCGCACCGCGTTGGTCAGGCATTCCTGAAGGATCCGGTACACCTCCCGGGAGACCACCGGCGGCACGGCCGAGACGTCGCCGCCGAGTTCGGCGTCGACCTCGGTGCCCGCCAGCCGGGTCGCCGAAAGCAGCGAATCAAGGTCCGCCAGTCCCGGCTGTGGTGTCTTCCCCGCCGCTTCCTCGCGCAGGAGGCCGAGAACGTGGTCGAGGTCGTCGAGGGCGGTACGGGCCGACTCCTCGATGGCGCTCAGCGCGCGTTCGGTGAATTCGGGATCGGTGTGCAGGGTGCGGCGGGCGGCGCCGGCCTGCACGGTGACCACCGACAGCGCGTGCCCCACCGAGTCGTGCAGCTCCCTGGCCAGGCGGTTGCGTTCGGCGAGCCGCTCGGCACGCCGTTCCAGTTCGGCGATCCGGTCCGCGGCCGACAGCCCGAGCAGGCGGGCCGCCACCTTCGTGAGCACCGCCCCGATCGCCCACACGGCGTAGACCAGCGTCACCAGCGCGAGCACGCACAGCACCGGGACCCACGCCGAAGCCCAGCCCTTCGGCACGTCGGCGCCGCCTTCGGCCGCGGGCAGCCTGCCGGTGAACGGGGCCGCGATCGTGAGCCCCACCAGCGTGGGAATCGCGAGGCTGGCGAAGCTCACGCCGAAGCCGGTGCACACGTGCAGCAGGAACATCCCGCTGAACCGCAGCCGTCCCGGCCAGTCTCGGGGCCGCGGCCGCGCACCGGGCGCCGGATCGCCGAGCAGCTCGCGGACCGCGGTGACCTCCAGGACCCGCACCGCGGGCAGGAACGACGTCGCGACCATCACCGCGACGGTGATCGCCGACGCGATGGCGAACGCCGCGCCCTCCGAGGCGGTGAAGGGCATGACCGCGGGGATCGCCACCGCGGCGAAGAGGAGGTAGGGCACGCTGATGGCGCCGCCGAGGATCAGGTACACCCAGCGGCGGTAGGTCACCCCGCCGACCAGCGGGCGGAACACGCGCACGGGCCGATCTTCCCAGCACCGCCGCGCCGATGCCTCCCTCCCGCGCCGGAGGGAGCCGATACCCCGGGGTGAGCCGAGGGACGCCCTTGTCGCATCCTGCGTCCAGGGTGTTGAAGGACGCTTTCAGCGCGTTGAGTGCACTGATGGCGTCCTTCAGCGCGGCCAGCGCACCGGGGCAGCCCTGTCGGGGGTCGCTCCCCCGCGAGCGGGAAAGCGATCCCGCTCGGGCGGGAAAGCGGGGGCACGCGAGCGTGATCTACTCGCTTCCGCACGGCCCGGTACCGGGGCCTCGTCGTTCGGGATCCGATGGAGAACTTGCTGCTGAGCCTGCTCAGCATTCCCCTGCTCGCTCTGGTGTTGTGGCCGCTCGTCGTCGCCTCGCGGCGGGTGCTCGGCGTGCGGATCGGGTTCGTGCGGGCGGTGTGCGGGGCCGCGTTCGGGTGGATGGTGGCCGCCGCCGTCGCCCGCGCGTTCTCCCCGTCGATGGCCGCCAGCCCCGCGGCCGCGGCCGGGCTGCTGATCCCGCTCGCGGGCTGTGCCTTCCTCGCCACGCTGGTGTTCCTGTTCGTCGCCGAGATGGCGCTGCCTGCCGGGTCCGGGCGCGGCCTGTTCAGCCTCGTCCGCGCGGCCCGCACCAAGGTGTCGCGGGGCCGCCGGTATTCGCAGATCACCCGGATCGCGATCAAGCACGGGCTGGGCCGTTACCTCGTCGGGCGCCGCGAACCCGACGTGGCGCCCGGCCGGCAGGCCGCGCTCGCCCGGTCGCTGCGGCGGGCGCTGGAGGACGGCGGCGTCACGTTCGTCAAGCTCGGCCAGTTGCTCTCCACGCGCGCCGATCTGCTCCCGCCCGTGTTCGTCGAGGAGCTGGGCAAACTGCAGGACCAGGTCAGGCCCGCACCCACGGAGGCGGTGCGCGCGGTGCTGCGCGCCGAACTCGGCGGCGAGCCCGAGGACGTCTTCGCCGAGTTCGACCCGGAGCCGCTGGCCGCCGCGTCGATCGCCCAGGTGTACCAGGCGAAACTGAAGAACGGCGAGGACGTCGTGGTCAAGGTGCAGCGCCCGGAGGTGCGGGAGCAGGCCGAGCGCGACGTCGACATCGTCCGCCGGGTGGCGGTCGCGCTGGACGAGCGGGCGGACTGGGCCCGCGCGCTGGGCGTCATCGACCTCGCCGACGGGTTCGCCGCGGCGCTGGCCGAGGAGCTGGACTTCCGCACCGAGGCCCGCAACATCGAAGCGGTGACCGCGCAGTCCGGAATGGACGTCGCGTTGCCGACCGTCCACAAAGCACTGTCCACCGAGCGCGTACTGGTCATGCGCAGGCTGGTCGGCAAGCCGATCGCCTCGGTCAGGGACACGATCCCCGCGCCGCAGCGCGTCACGCTCGCCCGGTCGATGCTGCGCTGCCTGCTGGACCAGGTCATGGTCGGCGGCGTCTTCCACGCCGACCCGCACCCCGGCAACGTGCTGCTGCTGACCGACGGGCGGCTGGGCCTGCTCGACTTCGGCTCGGTCGGCAGGCTGGACGCGGGACTGCGCGGGGGGCTGCAGAACCTGATCCTGGCCTTGGACCGCGGCGACCCCGCCGGGCTGCGCGACGGCCTGCTGGAGGTCGTCGACCGGCCGGAGGTGATCGACGAGCAACGACTGGAACGCGCGCTGGGCGCGTTGGTGGCCAAGCACTTCGGGCCGGGCCGCACCGCCGACGTCGACCTGTTCACCGGTCTTTTCCGGGTGGTGGCGGACTTCCGGCTCAGCGTGCCGCCGCCGATCGCGGCGGTGTTCCGTGCACTGGCCACTGTGGAGGGCACACTCGCCGCGCTGGCCCCGGATTTCGACGTGGTCACCGAGGCACGATCGTTCGCCGCCGAACAGATCGGCGCCGGGCTGCGCCCGGAGTCGTTGCGCCGCACGGCCGTCAACGAGGTGATGGCCCTGCTCCCGGTGCTGCGCAGGCTGCCACGCCGGGTGGACCGGATCGGCGCCGCGCTGGAGGAAGGCCGGTTGTCGGTCAACGTCCGGCTGTTCTCCGACAAACGCGACGAGGACGTCGTGACGGGTCTGGTGCACGAGGCGATGCTGGCGCTGCTCGGCGCGGCGACCGGGCTCATGGCGGTGCTGCTGCTGGCGAGTTCCGGCGGCCCGCTGATCGCGCCCGATCTCTCGCTGCACCACGTGTTCGGCTACAACCTGCTGGTGATCAGCGCGCTGGTGGGGCTGCGGCTGCTCTTCGTGGTGTTCCGCCGCACCGGGCAACGCGCCCGCGAACGCCGCTGAGCACGAGCGTTTCGCCGAAACGCCACGAACGGCCGGTGCGGTGTCCTATCGTGTACCAGCCGCGGATCACCGGAGCGGCCTGGGGGCACGAAGTGGGGGCACGGGGCATGGCACGGCGCAGGAACGTGGTGATCGGCGCGCTCGCGGCGGTGGTGGTGGTCGCGGGCGCGGTCACGGTCGCGGTGGTGTCCGGTTCGGACGGCGCGGGCAACGAGCAGCGGGAACAGGCCGAAACCCATCCGGAGCCGTGGGTGACACCCCCCGCTCCGGAGCCGCCGAAAGCCGCGCTCGCCCTGGACACCGGCCCCGCGAACCGGCGTCCGGCACTGCCCGGCCTGCCCGACTGGTCCAAGGCGGGATACCGCGAGGGCAAGGGGCTTCCCGGGGACCGCGAGATCACCCCGGACACCCGCTGCCGGATCACCCCGGCGACGCTGGCCGAGCGGTACCAGGTGAAGCCGGGCGACAACACCGACGACAGCGACGGGCTGCAGCGGGCGATCGACGACGTCAAACGTGACTGCTCGCCCGCCGCGTCCTACGAGCGGCTGTCACTGATCTCGCTGCCCGCCGGCGTCCTCGACGTCACCAAACAGCTCTCGGTGGACGCCGACTACCTCGTGATCCGCGGTGCGGGCGCGGATCCGGCGTCGGGCACGCGGTTCGTCTTCCGGCCGGGAAAGGACACCCGGTACGACAAGCTGGACAAGGACGGCGCGAGCTGGGACCAGGACGCGATGAAGGCCGGGGACGCGCGCGGCGGCTGGATCTGGCCGGGCCGCGGGCTGTTCCGCGTCCAGTCCCGCGAGGTCCACCCGGACTACCGCGCGGACTACGCGTCGGCGCCGGCCAATCGCAAGGACCTGTTCGAGGGCACGGTAAACGTGCACTGGAAGGCGGGCGCGAAGCTCGCCGAGAAGCCGGGCGACGCGGGGTTTTCGGCGAGGACCGGCGAAACCGTCGTTCACCTCGACCGCAAGGCGAAGCTCACCGCGTTCCGGCAGGGCGGGTACGTCAACGTGCGCGCGGCGAACTCGACGAAGTTCTACGAGCAGCAGCAGGCGCTGCCCACCGACCACGAGTTGCAGAACCTCCACATGCGACAGCAGATCTTCGGGATCGCCGCGGTGGACGAGGCGGCGCACACGCTCACCCTGGACAAGCCGCTGGAGTTCGACGTCCCCGTCAATTCCACTTCGGACGGTTCGCCGGTGATCGAGGGCAAGGCGTACGACTCCAAGGCGGCGCCGCTGGCCGATGCGGTACTCGGCGTCGGGCTGGAGAACTTCCATATCAGCCAGGACATGCCCGCGCTGGCGGGCCAGGATCCGACCCACGAGTACGGCAATCTCGCCCCGGCCGAGGCGATGCACGGCATCGTGCTGAAGTGGGCGGTGAACGCCTGGGTCCGCGGGATCGCGACCTACCGCACCGGTTCGCACCCGATCGTCACCGAAGAGGCCAAGAACATCGAGGTCGTCGGCAACAGCCTCGACGGCGCATGGAACAAGGGCAAGGGCGGCAACGGATATCTGCGCGGCTCACGGGTGTGGGATTCGGTCTACGCGGGCAACGTGACACGGAACCTGCGGCATTTCACGCTGCAGTGGTCGGCCTCGGACAACGTCGTGATCGGCAACGACTTCGACTCCGACGTCAACCTGCACGGCGGCTGGGAGCGGCGCAACCTCTTCGAACTCAACACCGTCCGGGTGCCCGCCGAGCACCAGCCGGGCAACTGCCACACGCGATGCGGTGGCGAGGGCGGTGCGAACGACGACGAGACCGCGTGGTTCCCGATCTGGTGGGGCGCGGGGAAGAAGGCCGTGAAGTGGTCGGGTGCCACCGGACCGCAGAACGTCTTCTTCGGCAACACGATGACCAAACAGACCGCGGCCAACGGACCGTTCGTCCCGTACTATCCCGACCGGAACCGGGTCTACCAGTTCGGCTGGGACGGCGCCGGGTACCGGCATCTCGCCGAGGGCGGCACCCCGATCCCGGACTGGGCGAGCCGCGAGCAGGCCGACTACACCGGGGGCAACGGAGTCGACGCCACGCGCACGGACCCGGCCCGATCCCTCTTCCTGAAGTCAGTGCCCTAGTACGTCACGCAGGCGGGCCGGACGCGATCACGGCGCGGTCGGGTTCGGGGAGCCATTCGCGCCGGGGGTCGAAGGGGACGTAGCCGCGGCGGATGTGGCCGACCAGCCGGGGCAGCGCCGGATGCCGGTTGTGCCGGTACCACAGCAGCGAATGCGGGAACACCGGTGTCGGGTCGGCGATCGGGAGCCGCACGATCCGCGGATGCCACGGGACCCGGATCCCCTCCCCCACGAAGCTGAGCCGGTCGCCGGAGTTCCCCACCACGTCCAGCAGGTGTTCGAAGCCGAAGTTCGGGCCCGAGACGTCGATCCCGACGTCGAAGGCCGCCGAAAACTCCCGGTAGTAGTCGGCCCATTCGCTGTCCCCGCCGTTGCCGGGCATCCACGCGGTCAGGCCCGCCAGTTCGGCCAGCCGGATCTGCCGGCGCCGGGCGAAGCGGTGCCCGCGGCCGACGACGACCTGCATGCGGTCCATGTGCGCGGGGGTGTGCTCGATGGCCTCGTCGAGCTCGCCGACGACGCGGGCGAAGGCGGCGTCGATCTGTCCACTGGGGAGTGTGGTCCGAGCGCTGCGCAGCCCGTTCGAGGTGACGATGTCGATCGCCACGTCCTCGTTCGCCTCGTGGAACTTCCGGACCAGCTCGGTCGTGGACAGCCGCGTGCCGAGCACGTCGACGCGCAGCGCGCGGCGCCGGTTCAGCAGCAGCCCGGTGGCCTGATCGGCGATCCCGAGCAGCGCGCGGGCGTAGCCGAGGAACAGCTCGCCGTCGGTGGTGAGGTCCGTCCCGGCGCGTGACCGGTGGAGCAGGCTCGCACCGAGGTCGGTCTCGAGCTTCGCGACGCGCTTCGAGATCGCCTGCTGGCTCAGCCCGAGCCGGGCGGCCGCGTCGCCGAAGTGCCGGTCTTCGGCCACCGCGACGAACGCGCGGACCGCGCCGAGGTCCAGCTCCACTCCGCTGTCTCCGACAACCATCGGTTGTGCCTCCCCGCGTGTCCGTTGTTGGACAGGGTTGCCGTGTCTCGGTTCCAATGCCCTGACCGGGACGACTGTACAACCAGGAGGCGTGGCGCCGTGGATCCGTTCGTGCACCTGCATGTCCACACCGAGTATTCGATGCTCGATGGTGCGGCGAAGATCGCTCCGTTGTTCGGGGAGGCGGCGCGGTTGGGGATGCCCGCGGTGGGGATGACCGATCACGGGAACATGTATGGCGGGGACGAGTTCTATCAGCAGTCGCGCAAGCATGGCATCAAGCCGATCATCGGGATCGAGGCGTATATCGCGCCGGAGTCGCGGTTTCACAAGAAGCCGGTGTTCTGGGGGCAGGCGAATCAGCGGGGTTCGGATGAGTTCGGTGAGGGTGGTGACGTCTCGGGCGCCGGTGCGTATACGCACATGACCATGCTGGCGCGGAACGCCACCGGGCTGCGGAACCTGTTCAAGCTGTCGTCGCTGGCCAGCATGCAGGGGTATTACCGGAAGCCGCGGATGGACCGTGAGCTGATCTCCGAGAACCACGAGGGGATCATCGCGACGACGGGGTGCCCCTCGGGTGAGGTGCAGACCCGGCTCCGGCTGGGCCAGCGGCAGGAGGCCATTCAGGCGGCGTCGGATTACAAGGACATCTTCGGCGCCGACAACTTCTTCCTCGAGCTGATGGACCACGGCCTGCCGATCGAGCGGTCGGTGCGTGAGGGTCTGCTGGAGGTGGGCCGGTTGCTGGATCTCAAGCCGCTGGCCACCAACGACTCGCACTATGTGACGAAGGATCAGGCGGACACGCACTCGGCGTTGTTGTGTGTGCAGGCGGGTAAGACGCTGAATGATCCGACGCGGTTCAAGTTCGACGGGGACGGTTACTACCTCAAGTCGGCGGCGGAGATGCGGGAGTACTGGGACAAGGAGGTCCCCGGTGCCGCCGACTCCACCCTGCTGATCGCCGAGAGCGTCGAATCCTACGAAGACGTCTACGCCCACAAAGACCGCATGCCGGTGTTCACCGTCCCGGATGGACACACCGCCGAGAGCTGGCTCCGCGCGCAGGTCACGGACGGCCTGAACTGGCGGCTCCCGGACGGAATCCCGGACGCCTACCTCGAACGAGCCGGGTACGAAATCGACGTCATCGTCCAGAAAGGATTTCCCGCGTACTTCCTCATCACCGCGGACCTGATGAACTACGCGCGCGGCGTGAACATCCGGGTGGGGCCGGGCCGCGGTTCGGCCGCCGGTTCGCTGGTGGCCTACGCGCTGGGCATCACGAACCTCGACCCGATCGAGCTGGGCCTGCTGTTCGAACGGTTCCTCAACCCCGAGCGCGTGTCCATGCCGGACATCGACATGGACTTCGACGACCGGCGCCGCGGCGAGATGGTGCGCTACGCCACCGAAAAGTACGGTGCCGACCGGGTCGCCCAGGTCATCACCTTCGGCAAGATCAAGACCAAGGCGGCGATCAAGGACGCGGCCCGTGTCCACTTCGGACAACCCGGCTATGCCATCGCCGACCGGATCTCGAAAGCGCTTCCCCCGCCCGTCGCGGCGAAGGACATCCCGCTTTCGGGCATCGTCGACGCCAAGCACGAGCGCTACGGCGAAGCCGCCGAGGTCCGCGCGCTGGTCGAGACCGACGAAGAGTGCAAGACGATCTTCGAGACCGCCCGCGGCCTCGAAGGCCTGATCCGCAACGCGGGCGTGCACGCCTGCGCCGTGATCATGTCGGCCGACCCGCTCGTCGACGCGATTCCCTTGTGGCGCCGGGACGACGGCGCGATCATCACCGGCTGGGACTACCCGTCGTGCGAGGCCATCGGCCTGCTGAAGATGGACTTCCTCGGCCTGCGGAACCTCACCGTCATCGGCGACGCCATCGACAACATCAAGGCCAACCGCGGCGCCGACATCGATCTCGACACCCTCGGCGTCGGGGACGAAGCGACGTATCGGCTACTGGAACGCGGGGAAAGCCTCGGCGTGTTCCAGCTCGACGGCGGCGCGATGCGTGACCTCCTGCGCCGGATGCGGCCGACGGGCTTCGACGACATCATCGCGGTCAACGCGCTCTACCGGCCCGGCCCGATGGCGATGAACACGCACAACAACTACGCCGACCGCAAGAACGGGCGCCAGGCCATCGTCCCGATCCACCCGGAACTCGCGGAGCCGCTGGCCGACATCCTCGCCGAAACCCACGGCTTGGTCGTGTATCAGGAGCAGATCATGAAGATCGCCCAGCGTGTCGCGGGCTTCTCGATGGGGCGGGCCGACGTGCTGCGCAAGGCCATGGGCAAGAAGAAGAAAGACGTCCTCGAAAAGGAGTTCGAGGGTTTTCAGGCGGGCATGCGCGCCAATGGTTTCTCCGACGAGGCGGTACAAGCCTTGTGGGACACCATTCTGCCGTTCGCCGGGTACGCGTTCAACAAGTCGCACGCCGCCGGATACGCGCTCGTCGGCTACTGGACGGCGTATCTGAAGGCGAATTTCACCGCGGAGTACATGGCGGCGTTGCTCACCTCGGTCGGTGACAACAAGGACAAGTCGGCGGTGTATCTGTCGGAGTGCCGCCG